>CAMCQH010000031.1 GCA_945877035.1 uncultured Clostridium sp.
AAATTTAGATACAATAAAATTATCAAAAAAGTTTTTGAGAATATCATAAAACTAAAAAAACAAATATAAAAAATAAAAAAAATAAAAAATTTAGAATTAAATATAAATAATAAAAAATTTTATTTATATAAAAAATAAAATATAAAAATAATTATTAAAAAAATAAAAATTAAATAAAAATATTAATTTAAAAATTAATTAATAATAAATAAATTTTAAATAATTAAAAAATAATATAAAAAAAAATAAAATTAAATTTAAATAAAAATATAATTTTAAAAATAAATAAAAATATATAAAATAAAAAAATAATTTAAAACATAATAAAATAAATAATAAAATAAATAATGAAATAATATTTAAGCAAAAATAAAATTTAAAAAATAAATTAATAATAAATAAATTTTAAATAATTAAAAATTAATATTAAAAATTTTAATAAAATAAATAATTAATTTTAATAGTAAATAAAATAATTAAACAAAAAAACAAGAATAAAAAACACTTAAAAATTTTTATGAAAGTCGAATGAACAAAAATATAAAAAGGAAATGAATAAAAAAGAAAGAAGAAAAATTTTCAAAAGAAAAATAGACTAATATAAAAACAAAATTTTATAAAGAAAAGGTTAAAAAAATTTTAGAAGAAACAAAATAAAAAAATATAAGCATAGTTTACAGATATAAAATGAGTTCATAAAAAAATATAGAAAAAAACGAAAAAAAATAACTTTCAAATCTTACGCATAAAAGAAAAAATAAAAATAAGGATAGAATTGAAAAAGACACCCATCTAAGATTACATAATCAAAAATAATAATATAAAATAAAAAGAAATGACAATGCAGAGGGTATAAAAAAGTTAGAAAAAAATAGTAAAAGAAATTTTAAAATTAAGTAAAAAACAATTAAATAATAATATAAAAAAGATAATAATTAATAGTCAAAAAAAATAAAATTTAACTTAAAAAATTTTCACAAAAGTTTTTAAGAATATCATAAAACTAATAAAGCAAATATAAAAACAAAAACAATAAAAAAATTTAGTAATAAATATAAATAAAAAAATTATTATTTAAATAAAAAAATAAAATAAAAAAATAAAATATAAAAATAATAATTAAAAAAATCAAATAAAAATATTAATATAAAAATTATTAATAATATATAAATTTTAAATAATTAAAAAATAATATAAAAAAATTAAAATTAAATTTAAATAAATATATAAATAAAAAAATTAATTAATAATAAATAATTAAAAATAAATATTATAAAAAAATAATATGAAAAAATTAATAAAAAATTTAAAAGTAGAGAGGTGAAAAAAATAAAATAATGTAAGAATAAATCACAACAAAACAAATAATTAGATATATTAAAACATATATAAACTAAAAAACAAAGAATAAAACAAAAATATAATGGGGTTATTAAATAAAAAAATATAAACTTTTTAATTTTATAAATTATTTAACAGAATAAAATAAATTTATAAAAATAATATACAATATTTAAAACTAAAATTAAAGCTTATAAAAAATAGAAATAGTTATATTAAAATTTGCTAATAAATAAGTAATAAATTTTAATGATAAAAAAATTAAAAAATTATTTTAAAAGAATAAAAAAATAAAATAAAAAAGGAGAGAAAGAATATGGAAAATAATTTAAATAATACAATAGAAATAAATAATAATTTAAACAATGGGGTAGAACAAAAAAACTTTTTAGAAACTACATTAGGAAAAACAATAAATACAGGAATAGACATAGGAATAAGAGCACTATTACCAGATTACATAGAAGAACAAATAATAGACTTAAAGGACAACCTAATAAAATATGGACTAAAAGACGGAATAAAAAAGAGTATAGATGATGCACTTAATATAGGAAAAAGCGCAATTGGAATAGTTACAGGAAATTTTGAAAATATATCTCAAGTGCAAAATGCTATTAAAAGCGGAGGCATAATAGATAATGTTTCTAATTTATTAGATGATGTTATTAATAAAGTATATAATAAAGGACTAATTAATTTTAATGTTGCAAGAACAATTAAACAAGGAAAAAATATTATATTAAATAATGTAGAAAGAAATATTGAAGATAATTTTAATAAACAAATTAGTTCTTTAGAATTTGCAGAAAAATATATGAATAATTGGAAAAAATACTTCGAAAATAAGGATTTTGAAGGAATGGAAAAAGAATATCAAAAAATAAAAAAGGTAAGTAAAGATTTAATTCCAATAGAAAAAACAATTAGTGATGTTAGAACAATAGAGAACTTACATAAATTAATTAAAAATAATGGACAAGATTTTAATTTGACACAAGAACAAATAGAGTTAGCTGAAAAATTAAAATAGAATAAAAATTGCAATAAAATAAAGGAGTAATAGTGCAATATATTGGACAACTAGATAAAAATAAATTAGGAAAATATAAGGATAAAATAAAAACATTCGATGTAATAATAACCAGTGAGAGAATAGAACATATAAATAAAAGACATCCCGGAGATTATGAAAAATATATAATTTATTTATCAAATTGTATAAAAAATCCTGATTATATATTAGAGGATAAAGACAATAAAGATACAATAATAATATTAAAAAGAATAGAAAATAAAAGAATTCATATTGTGATAAAACTACAAACTAACAATAGAGATATTAACAAATATAATTCAATTATAACATATTGGCAAATAAGAGAAAGAAGTTATAAGAGCACAATAAAAAATAATAAAATTATTTATGAAAACCTAGACAAATATGAATAAAAATGGTATAATTTAAATACAATAGAAATGATATATGTGGTGGTAAAATATTGTGCCGACCACACGCCGATGGCAAACAGGGGAAAACCGAGAGATGTAAGTTTATGGCATGCTTACCATATATCAAAGAAAAAAAGGACTATGGAAACATAGTCCTTTTAAAATATATAACTAACTATTAGACTTATTAACAAAAGAAACAGTACTACGAATCAAATTATAAATATAACCTAAAACATCATCAGAGCATCTATTTAAAATTCTATTAATTTTTGAAATAGTATTATCAGGAGTTTGAGTACCGAATAAAATAAAATCAGAAGAAATGCCAGTAAAAGAAACAATTTTAACCAAGGTTTTAGTACTTAAAGAACGTTCACCTCTTTCAAGTTGTCCTAAAAATACATCTGAAATATCTATCATCTCTGAAAATTTTTCTCTACTCATTTTTAAATCTTCACGTATTTTTCTAATTCTCTCTCCAATTTTAATATTATCTTGCATAATAATCCTCCTAAACTTAAAAATATTATATTATAAAAACAAAAACCAACTAATATACTAAAAGCATAAAATAAAAATATGCAAAAAGCATAAAAATTTTTAAAAAAGTATTGAAAAATTTTAAAGGGTTTAGTAAAATCTATACATAAAATATTAATTTATTTTTGCAAATAAGTACTTTGAAAATTGAATAATCCGTAGTTTAAGATTAGAAAAAGCAAATTTTGAAGTATATTATTTGTAAAAATATAAATAATAATAATATTAAATAAAAATAACAAAGGAGGAAAAAAATGAAAAAACAATATAAGCAAAACGGTATAACGTTAGTAGCGTTAGTAATAACAATAATTATATTATTGATTTTAGCAGGAATCTCAATATCATCACTAACAAACCAGGGATTATTCACCCAAGCAGAAAATGCAAAAACAGCATCTGAAATAGCGAATATAAAAGAGCAAATACAATTAGATATTTATGAAAAACAACTAGAACCACCATTAGGAAGTATAAAAGAAGGAGAGTTAGAAACAATATTATCAAGCTACGGAACAGTAAATAAGGGAGAAGATGGAACAATAATAGGAATTACAACAGACAAAGGATATGAAATATTGTTGTCAGAGATTTATTCTGGAACAACAACAGGAGAACAAAATCCAACAGAAAAAACTCCATTAGAAAAGGCAGAAGCAGCAAAACCAAATGGATCAACAATAACAGTAACAGATGCAAGTCAAGGAATAGTGATGATAGACAGTAGAAACAATGAATGGGTATGGATAGAAGTACCAAAAACAGTATTTAAAACAGCAACAAAAGCAGATGAATATGATAAAATAAAAGCAGATTTAATAACATATGCATCAATATATAGAGAAGGAAAAGCAGGACAAGGAAGATATTGGACAGATGAATGGTATGATGGATGTGGAATAGCAGATAGTAGCACATATACAGAAACATATAATAAAATGTTAAGTAGTGTATATACAAATGGAGGATTTTGGATATCAAGATATGAAATAGGAGATAGTACAGCAACAGCAAGTAATACAACAAGAACAAATAGTAGTGGAACAACAGGAATAGCAGTAAGTAAAGCAGATCAAATACCTTATAACTATGTAACATGTAGCCAAGCACAAGCAGTAGCAAGCGGAATGTCAACAGATACAAAAAAAACAAGTAGTTTATTATTTGGAATTCAATGGGATTTAGTATGTAAATATTTAGAAGTAAATGGAAATTGGGACACAACAACAAATACAGCATCATATTATTTAAATTCTAACAGTACAAGTTGGGGAAATTACAACAATAGTAGTTTATTATTATATAGAGGAAAATATAATATAAACCCAAGTAGTTCAACAAGTGCATGGACACCATATGGAACAAATACAACAAACTATGTAACATCATCAAAAACCTCAAGTAATACAAGTTATTATCAATTATTAACAACAGGAGCATCAGAACAAACCAAAAAAATGAATATATATGATTTTGCAGGAAATGAATATGAGTGGACATTAGAACATGCTACTTCCAACACGGACCTTCCTTGTGCTTATAGGGGAGGCATTTACTACTACAATGGCTCTTACGGTCCAGCTTCTTACCGCTACAGCGTCGGTACGTCCTTCAGCTACATCAGCATTGGCTTTCGTTCCGCACTTTATTAGCAGAGCTGAATGCTAAAACCGTATCTAAATTATGTAAATTAAATAGTTTTAAATTGAGATATGAGAAATAACGTTACTCTAACGAATGCAATACGTTAGAGTGGAAATTTCTTATTTTTCGAGTGCTATTATAAGTACATATGACAATGTGTAATTATAATAGCACTCGGAAAATTAGAAATTTCCACCCAAGCGGTGGCGCCACCCAAGCGGTGGCGCTATTTTTGCGTCCAAGCAAAAATAGTGTCACCAAAAAGAAAGAAGGTGACATAAAATGAGCTTTAGTAAAATGATAGAATTATTACAAAATAAAGACAAAGGAAAAATAATATTAATAAATTCCGGAGCATTCTATATAGCAAGAGGAAAAGATGCAGTACTATTAAATAAAATTTTAGACTTAAAAGTAAACTGCATGGAAACAGAAATATGCAAAGTAGGATTCCCAAAAAATTCACTAGAAAAATATACAAAACTAATACAAGAAAAAGGATACTCATACATAGTTTACAATTTTGATAGCAACACATCAAAATTAACAATATTAAATAAATACAATGGTAATAAACTAAATAATACAGAAGAAAATAAGCTGAATTGTTATATCTGCTCAAATACAGTAAAAATGTATAAGAAAAATGATAAATATATACAAGCAGTAGCAGACCTATATAAAGAAGAAAAAGAAATAGAAGAAAAAAATAAAATTAAAGAAAAAAATAACAGTAAAAGAAAAATAAAAGACCCTAAAATAATATGGCTAATAAAAGAAATAATATATTCACAAAAAAGAGAAAAAGGACTAGAAATAGGAAACTACACCTCACAAATGTTTGCAAATATATATTTAAACGAAATTGACCAATTTATAAAACATAAATTACATATAAAATATTATTGTAGATATTTAGATGACAGCATAGTAATAGTAAAAACAAAAAAAGAAGCAAAAAATGCATTAAAAGAAATTCAAAAATTTTTAAAGGAAAATTTACAATTAGAATTAAATAAAAAAACACAAATATTCAAAAATAAACAAGGAGTAAATTTTTGTGGATATAAAATAAATGAATATAGACTAAAAATAAGAGACAAAGGAAAAAGAAAATTAAAGAAAAAAGTAAAAAAATTAAAAGAACAAATTAAACTAGGAAAAATAACCAGTAAAGAAGCACATAAATATCTAGCAGGACATATGGGATATATAAAAATAGCAAATGTTAAAAATTTGGCTGACAAGATATTTTATAATGAATAAAAATTAAATAATTAAAATTAGGGATAAATCGAAACTTCCAACACGAACAATCCTTGTGCTAATAGGGGAGGCAATTACAACAACAATGGCTCTAACAATCCAGCTTCTAACCGCAACAACAACAATACGACCAACAGCAACAACAACATTGGCTTTCGTTCCGCACTCTAATATTATTTCAGATTATATATTTTAAGGAATATATACAGTAAAAATATTAGTATTAAAGAGATTTATTCCTTCCTGAAATAGTAAAAAACTATTTGTAAAAGGTAAAAATGAATCAGTATAATTTGTATTAGTAAATTTATTGAATATATGAATTATACGAAAAACGGAATTATAAAAATCTGTAATTCCGTTTTAAAAATATTTTTAAAGGAGAGAGAAATTGAATATAGTTTTTGTAGAAGGAAAAATAATAAGTGATATAGAATTTAATTTTATAATAAACAGTGAAAATGTATCAATTACAACATTTGAAGTAGAACTTTTAAATAAATCAATAGTAAAAATAAAAGCATATAATGAACTAGCAGACTATTGTTATAGTAAGCTAAATAAAGGAGATATAATTTTTGTAGAAGGATACCTGAATTCTAATATGGAAATAATTATAAAAACATTAAAAAAACCAGAATAAAAAAGAAAAAAACAGAAAACAAAACTAAAAAGTAAATATTAATATAATAATACAAATTGACAAACTTAAATAAATAAAATAAAAATAGTATAAAAAAGAAAAACAAAAGCAAAATAATAAAAGGGAGGAAAAGCACATGGAAAAGGAAAAAGTAGAAAATATGATATTACAAATATTTGAACTAAAATACGAAGAATTAGACAATATAATAAAAGAAAAAATAGAGGAAGAAAGAGATAGACTTGAAAAAGTAGATGAAGAAGAAAAAAATAGCATAAAAAATTCAATTATAATGAAAGCTATGTATGAACAAGGGTTTAAAGATGGAGTTAACTTAATAATAGACTGCAAAAAATAAATTTTCAAAAAATAACGGAATGAAAATTCAAAATATAACGGAATAAAAGTGAAAAATGTCACGGAATAAATTTGACAAAAATCACGGAATAGTATAAAATAATATTAATGAATAATACAATTGTAAAAGGAGATTTGAATGAAAATTAAAAATTATAAAAGAAGAATACTTGATGACAAAATAGAACATTATTTAAAATTATTTGGCGCAATTTGCATAGAAGGTCCAAAATATTGTGGTAAAACCTGGGCAGGGAGATATCATTCTAACAGCGAAATACTTATGCAAAAGAAAACAGGAGAAACATCAAACAGTGTTGAACTTGCAAAAATATCACCTGCATTAATTTTAGAAGGAGAAAAGCCAAAATTAATAGATGAGTGGCAAGAAGCGACAAACCTATGGGATGAAATTCGAGCAGATGTTGATAAAACAGGGTTAAAAGGACAATATATTTTAACAGGCTCTTCTACACCTAATAGAAAAGGAATATCACATAGTGGGGCAGGAAGATATGGAAAAATATATTTAAGAACAATGAGTCTATTTGAATCAGGTGACTCTACAGGTGATATATCACTTAAAGAATTATGCAATAATAAATTAAAACAAAAATTAACAGGAGAAGTTGACTTAAAACATCTTGCAGGCTTAATTATTAGAGGTGGATGGCCTGGAAATTTAGAATATTTACCTAAAGAGTCTGGCGAAGCAATAGAGGAATATATAAAATTAATAATAGATGATGATTTGATTAGACTTGATGGAGTGAATAGAGATAAACATAAAGTTAAATTATTATTAAAATCACTAGCAAGAAATGAAAGCACAACAGTATCTAATATGACATTAAAAAAAGATATAAGTGATGTTGATAATGAGGATATAGATATAGATACAATAGCCTCATATTTAAATGCATTAGATAAATTATATTTACTAGATAATGATGAGCCATTTTCTTCTAATATTCGTTCTTCTATAAGAGTAAAGAAATCAGAAAAGAGACATTTTGCTGACCCATCAATAGCGTGTTCATTATTGAATATAAAAGAAGAAGAAAAACTAATTAATGACTTAAATACCTTTGGATTTCTATTTGAAGCAATGGTTGAAAGAGATTTAAAAATATATGCTGACAGTTTTAATGCAAAATGTTATCATTATCAGGATTATCAAAATAGAGAAGTAGATAGTGTTATAGAATTAGAAAATGGCGAGTGGTGTGCATTTGAGATAAAACTTGGTGCAAATAAAATCGATGAAGGAGCAAAAAATTTAGTTAAACTAAAAGAAGAAATTAAAAAAGAAAATGGAAAAGTTCCATCAGTTCTTTGCGTAATATGTGGACTTTCAAATGCAGCCTATAAAAGACCAGATGGAGTATATGTTGTACCAATTACAGCATTAAAACCATAAAAAATGAAACGAGTAACATAAAATCCTAGGAAAAATAGCATTACCTCAAAACACAAGAATTCCCTAAGTTTTTTAGCATTTTTTTGTCAAAATCCCTTGCAAAATTCAGCATGGTTTAGTATAATACAAATGTACAAAAATAAGTGAAAAGAGGTAAAAATAATGGAAGAAACACCACAAAGAAGAGACGGAAAAATAATCGAAAGAGATATAGACAAAGAAATGAGAACAGCATACATAGACTATGCAATGAGCGTTATAGTATCTCGTGCACTTCCAGATGCTAGAGACGGTTTAAAACCAGTACATAGAAGAATACTATACTCAATGCACGAAGATGGAATAACCTCAGACAAAGCATACCGTAAATGTGCAAACACAGTAGGTTCAGTTTTAGGACGTTATCATCCACATGGAGACAGTTCGGTTTATGATGCAATGGTAAGATTAGCACAAGACTTTACAATGAGATATCCATTAGTAGATGGACATGGAAACTTCGGTTCAGTAGACGGAGATAGCCCAGCAGCTATGAGGTATACTGAAGCAAGAATGTCAAAAATATCAGAGCTAATGCTTACGGACATTGAAAAAAATACAGTTAACTTCATGCCAAACTATGATGATAGATTACAAGAACCAACAGTGTTACCTGCAAGAATACCAGCATTATTAGTAAATGGTTCTTCAGGTATAGCCGTAGGAATGGCAACAAACATACCACCACATAACCTATCAGAAGTAATAGATGGAATTATAAAAGTAATTGATAATCCAGAAACAACAATAGAAGAATTAATGGAAATCATAAAAGGACCAGACTTCCCAACAGGAGCAACAATATTAGGAAAAGAAGGAATAAAAGAAGCATATAAAACAGGTAGAGGAAAAATCACAATGAGAGCAGAAGCTGAAATTGAAGAAATGAGTGGAAATAGACAAAGAATAATTATTACTTCTTTACCATACCAAGTAAACAAAGCAAAACTTGTAAAAACAATAGCTGATTTATCAAAAGAAAAGAAAATAGAAGGAATATCAGAAGTAAGAGATGAATCAGACAGAAAAGAAAAAACAAGAGTTGTTGTAGAATTAAAAAGAGATGCAAGACCACAAGTTATACTAAATCAATTATACAAACATACACAAATGCAAGAAACATTTGGGGCAATAATACTTGCATTAGTTGATGGAGAACCAAAAATACTAACATTAAGACAATGTTTAGACTGCTTCATCAATCACAGAAAAGAAGTTATACTAAGAAGATCAAAATTCGAATTAGACAAAGCCCTAGCAAGAGCACACATTTTAGAAGGTTTAAAAATCGCATTAGACAACATAGATGAAGTAATAAACATTATACGTTCATCATATGACAACCCAAAAGAAAGATTAATGGAAAGATTTGGACTATCTGAAATACAAGCACAAGCAATTCTAGATATGCAATTAAAACGTCTATCAGGATTACAAAGAGAAAAGCTAGACGAAGAATATAACGAATTAATGAAATTAATAGCATACTTAAAAGATGTACTTTCAAGCGACACATTAGTATACACTATTATAAAAGATGAATTGCTAGAAATAAAAGACAAATACGGTGATGAAAGACTAACAAAAATATTACCAGCAGCAGGAGAATTTGTAGAAGAAGACCTAATAAAAGAAGAACAAACTGTTATAACACTAACACACTTTGGATACATAAAAAGAATGCCAGTAGACACATATAGAAGCCAAAGAAGAGGTGGAAAAGGAATAACAGCAACAGCAACAAGAGAAGAAGACTTTGTAAAACAAATATTTACAGCATCAACACACGACACAATATTATTCTTCACAAATAAAGGAAAACTATACAGACTAAGAGGCTTCGAAATTCCAGAAGCAGGAAGAACAGCAAGAGGAACAGCAATAGTAAACCTATTAAATTTAGAAGCAGGAGAAAAAATATCAGCAGTTATACCAATTCAAAACTTTGCAGAAGGAAAATACCTATTAATGGCAACTAAAAACGGATTAATCAAAAAGACAGCATTAACAGAATATAATTCTGCAAGAAGAACAGGACTACAAGGAATAACACTTAAAGAAGATGACGAGCTTATAACCGTAAGACTTACAGACGGAGAAGACAATGTTGTACTTGTAACAAGAGAAGGTATGTGTATAACATTTGATGAAAAAGATGTAAGACCAATAGGAAGAGTATCACAAGGTGTTATAGGAATAAGACTAGATGATGGTGATGAAGTAATAGGTATGGAATCCGTAATAGCTGGAGGAAAAGCAACACTACTTGCAATAACTGAAAATGGATTTGGTAAGAGAACAGAACTAGATGAATATAGAGTACAAATAAGAGGCGGAAAAGGAGTTATAACTTACAAAATTACACCTAAAACAGGAAAATTAGTTGGAGCAAGAGTTGCAACTGAAGAAGATGATGTAATGCTAATTACAGATACAGGAACAATTATAAGACTTGAAGTTAAAGATATAAGTGTTCTTGGAAGATCAACACAAGGTGTTACTTTAATGAGAACAAATGATGGAGGAAAAGTTGTAAGTATAGAAACTTTAACACCAGAAATGAAAGATACAGTTGAATAAAAATGAAAAATTTAATTAATGGTCCATAAATAAAAATCAATTTTTTTATTTATTTTTAAAAATTTAAAAAAAAAAAAAAGGGATTTTGAGTGCTGGACCCTTCTTTCCCTCTTTTCCATTTTTTATTTTTTAAATCTTAAATCTTCACCAAAGAAATAATAAATATCATAATAACCAGCAATTCTAGAACCAATACGTTCCTCATAATTTTTAAAAATATCATTAATATTCAAATTAGTAGAAATAATAGTCTTAGTAATTTTACTATTCAAATTCAAAATTCTAGTATTCAAAATAGTAAATAACTCACTAAGCTTCATACTATTTAAACTCTCAGTTCCTAAATCATCAATTATTAATAAATCACAATCAAGTATAGACTGATAAAAATTATTAGCAAGATTTTTTTGCTTATTCATCTTATAATCTATTACTGCCTCAAGTAAAACTGGAGCTGTTTGATAAATCACAGTTTTACCTTTTTTTAATAATTCTGCAGCAATACAATTTGACATAAATGTTTTTCCGTAAACCTGTAGAACCCACAAACAATAGATTTTTATAGTCAGGGTTATCAAAATTATCAACAAACTCTATACATTTAGTTTTAATATTAGAAATATTTTTTCTAGGTGAAATATTGAATCTATATTTTGCCAAATCCACTTCATCAGAAAAAAGTAATTCATTAAAATTATTAAAATTTTCTTTATTTAAATTAAACATATTAGATTTATTTATAGCAACATCTAATAATTTTTGTTTTAAGCAATTACACATAGTTGTATTATAATTATTATCTGTAACAAAACCTGTATCATTACAAACTTTACATTCATAAAAAGGCTTTAAATAATCTAAACTATAATGATTTTGCAATAAAATTAATTCTTTTTCTTTTTTTAAATCAGAAATTCTTTGCTTTAAATTTTCAACAGTAGAAGAATATGAAGAATTATTTAAAATATTTTTTGCAGTATTAATTGCAAAATTATTTAATTCATTATCAATTTCTTCAAGACGAGGAATTAACTGATATAAATTTTGTTTCCTTCTATCTAAATCCATTTCAGCCTTTAATTTTTTTTGTTCATATTCTTTTAATAAAGAATTCAAAACTTCATTTGCCATTAATTATCTCCTTCATTATTATTTGTTATATTATTAGCATATAAAAAGTCTAAATTATTATACTGTCTTTGTTCATAATTAGCCTTTGAAACTTGAGCCTTCATTTCCTTTAAGTCTTTATTTTGTTTCTTACGTTGCTCTAAAAATGCATTTACCTGGTCAGGAGTTTTTAAATTTCTCTCATGCCAATCACTAATTATGCTATTAATATATTCAAAAGTTGGGTTTTGCTTATATGTTGTTCTTTTAAGTGCAATTTCGATTATATCCATTTCATAACCAAAATCTAAAACCCATTTTTCAATATAAGCCTCTTCATATTGAGTTAAACCACCATGTTTACCAAGTTTTTTAGCAATCATGCTTTTTATTTTATTTAATTTTTCTTGTTTTTGATAATACAATTCTAATTCATTATACGTTTGAACTTTATTAGAATGCCAAGCTTCCGCAACAGTTTGAACATAATTTTTATGTAGTGCAGAACGATTATAACAATAATTAAATAAACTAATCATAACCTGTTCATCGAAATTATATTTTCTAAACCATAAGTCGATATCATTATACCAAGAAGGTCCCATAATACCTTGAAAATACATATTATTAATGCAATCAATAGCTCTTGCTCTTGATTGATTTTTAGCTGTTTGCTCAACTTTTTCTTTTGATTGAGTAAGATTTGGTTTATACAAATTATTTAAAGTTAATTCTTGCAAGTCATTAACAATAAAACCGGTTGTTTTTTTCAAAATTAAATTATTATCTTCTAAAAATTTTAATCCTTCATTTATTGTTTTTAAAGGTAATGATAATTTTTTTGATAAATCATTTAATTTTATATCTTTTTTATATTTAGCAAGAAAACCCAAATACAAATAAATTTTTAAATAGTCACCAGGGATTTCAGGCAAATATTCTGTAAAAAATATATCTGGTATTACCGTTTCAGAAAATAATAATTGCTTTTCATTTTGTTCTAATTTCATTATAAGATCCCCCTATTCAAAAATTTGCATTTTGTATAATAGATTATAACTTTTTTAGACAAAAAATTCAAGGAAAAATCATTAAAAGTTTTTATAAAATATTTTAATATTATTGTTCACATTTAAACACATGAAATAATTAGAAATATAATATTAGTTTTTATTAAAAAATAATAATTTATCTTTAAAAAGAAAATTAAAAATATAAGCAAAAACATAAGTTATACTTTCACCATTAAAACCCAAAAAACTAAATAAAAATAAAGGAAAGCACAAAACAAAAAATAAAAAAATTTTAACATTTAAATTATTAAAAAAACTAATAATTAAAAAAACAAATAAATCCCAAATTAAATTAATAAAAATAATATTATAATCAATAGTGCCAAATAATTTACTTTTAAAATTATAATTTTGAGGAAAAATAAATTTCATAACAACCTCCTAAAAAATAAATTAAATTAATTTATTTTAAAAATTTAGAAAAGTTACCCACATTTTGTGAAATTTCTGTGGAAACTCCACCCAAAAATTCTCTAACAAAAGAATTAGATTTTATTAAAGCATAAATACCACCAATATAAATAAATTTAGAAAAAAGATTTGAAGAAGAATAATCAATTGAAAATAAAATTAATAAAATAATTGATACAATAATTTGAATAAATAATAAAGAAAATAAATTTCTAAACCAAGATTTAAAAAACCAAGAAGTAGAACTTAAAGAATTTGATAAAATTGCAAAAGGCGCAATTAAAACAAAAACTTTTATCAAAACATATCTTAAAGAATATGAAAAAACTAGATTTAATAATGAAAAAGAAATTAAACCTTTAATTAATCCATCTAAAGAAAAAATATCAATAGAAGATGTATCAACAGAAATATTAGTATTTATATTTAAAATTAATTCTGAAAAACAGATATTTTTATTAAATAAATCTTCACCTAAACTCCTAATTGCCAAGGAAATATTAGAAAATAAATCTAAAAACTGTGACAATAAAAAATAAGAAAAATTCATACAAATTCCGCAAATAACTAATTTTATTAAAAAACTGTGTGGATTTTCAATTTGAGAATATGTAAAATGAGAAAGTAAATATTTTATTGCAAAATATAAAATTATTCCCAAAAGCAAAGAATTAGCAATTAATAAAATTCCATTAGTTGTAGAAGTTCCAAAGATATTTTCAAAATTTTTATCATTTAAAATATCTGAACTAACAAAAGTTATGTCATCTAATAAAGAATATAAATTATTATCAATAGAACTAAATAAATTGCCTAAAATAGTATTTATTGTATCAATTATAATTTGAGTTATATTTGTTTCTTCCAAGTTTCCTCCTAACTAACTAATGATTTTATTGCTGATAAAATTAAATCTATTGCAAGAATAAAGGCATAAGAAAATAAAGAACCTTTGATAATTTTTTTACCAGTTCGTATTTTTTCTTCATCACCAAAACTAAATTTTTTCATGAATACACCAGTTCCGACTGCAACGGCAGCTGCTGGAGTAGAAAGCTTTAAAATCCAACTTTCTATACTTTCAAAAGCCGAATTAATTTTACTAACAATTTTGGGTTCACCTAAAGCAAAACAAAAATTGTTTAATATAAAAAGTATTATAATAGAAAATAATAAAATAAATAAAATATAAAAAATTTTTTTCTTAAATTTAATCATAGCAAACTCCTTTCCATTAAATAAATTAATAAAAAAATTAAATAATAAAAATAAATAATAAAAATAAATAATAAAAATAAATAATAAAAATAA
>CAMCQH010000032.1 GCA_945877035.1 uncultured Clostridium sp.
CTATTATTAGAATCATCAATTTTATCAGTTGAATTTTCACTATTATTAGAATCATCAATTTTATCAGTTGAATTGCCACTATTATTAGAATCATCAATTTTATCAGTTGAATTTTCACTATTATTAGAATCATTATTTTTATCAGTTGAATTGCTACTATTATCGGAACCATTAATTTCATCAGTTGTTTCTAAAGCAAAAACAACAAAACGATTAGTGCCATCATCAGTTGTTGTTGATAAAGTTATTTCTTTTTTTCCATTTGTGTTTCTATTATAATATGACGTATTTGTTGGAGTTGTTGTTTCAGTTTTGTATACTTTGTAATTTATAGTATTGTTTTTCATATCTTTTATTTTTATAGAATCTCCATTTTCTAATTTTGATAAATTAGAAAAATGTGTACCATTTCGAAAGTTATGTCCCATAATAACATTGTTCCCAACTTGATTGATACCATCACCGTAAAGAAGAACTACTGATGTTTGCAAGGCAGATGAGGTAATTTCTTTTAATATTGGTAAATTAACTGATATTTTTGGTATTTCTATATTCCCAACTACGGTAAATCCATTATATGTGTTTTCTAATGCATATGATTTTCTTGCAATAAAAACTGTGTTAATTAGCATAAAAAATATACTAATTATAAAAATTTTAATTATATTTTTTTTCATTCTAAATCCCCCTATTTTTTGGATATATTTTGTATAATTATATCATAACAGTTATTATTTACAA
Source organism: uncultured Clostridium sp. (assembly GCA_945877035.1). Taxonomy (GTDB): domain Bacteria; phylum Bacillota; class Clostridia; order TANB77; family CAG-508; genus CAG-269. The sequence continues at coordinate 742 of CAMCQH010000032.1, forward strand.
TAAATATTACAAAGAAAATATAGTTGTCACAAAAAATTAATATTTCTGTAATATTTGTCATATTTCATTTTCTACAAAACTCTTTTTCTAAAAAATCTGTTTATTTTTCTTTGCCTTTCGTTTACTACTGTTAATCTTAATAAGGACATTATATTTTTTCATTTTAAAAGATAAATCAAAAATACTAACAACTCAATGTTAGTATCTTTTTTTATAATTAATAACTCTGCCATTACTCTGCCATTACTCTGCCATCTTGTATTTTTTGTTTGGTGTATTTTCAGTATTTCCAACACTTTCAATAGTTTTATTATCAACGAATTTTTTTAATATTCTTCTAACTGTTCTATCAGGTATTTTAGTTTCTTCGATAATATCTTTTGTTCCAATAATAACATTTTTCTTAATACATTCTAATATTTTTTGTTCATTTTCAGAAAGTAATAACATAGATTTATCTTTCATCTCTTTTGAATTATTCATTTCATCTATTGTATTATCTATCATTTTCAACATAAATTCGATAAATTCTGTTGAATTTCCAGCATTATTACAATTTTGAATAGCAGTATAATATTCTTCTTGATTTTTCTTTATCATACTTTCAATAGGTAAATAAGTAAATGCCTTTTCCCAATGAGATAAAATTGCAGTTTGCCATATTCTTGCTGTTCTTCCATTTCCATCATGAAATGGGTGTATAAACACAAATTCATAATGGAATATAGATGATAGAATAAGTGGATTTATTTTATCTTTAACTTCATTCATCCAATTAAATAAGTTATCCATCAAAGTAGGGACTAATTTGTGTGGTGGGCAAGTAAAAATACATAATTTAACATTTTATCAGTTATTGTATATGGTGGGTAATTTATTTCCATTTCAAAACCTCCATTCATATATGTATTATATCACAAAATTTATTAATATAACACCCAATATTATAATTTTTGTCTATAATAAAAAATATGGAAAACAGATAAAAAAATAAAATCGTTAAAACGATTTAAAAAAGTACTTGTGAACTCGTGGCTTGAACTAAAAAAACTTAAAATTTAATTTTTTTGATACAAATTATGATGTGGTGGCTCGAAGTGGAATCGAACCACTGACACGAGGATTTTCAGTCCTCTGCTCTACCAACTGAGCTATCGAGCCATAAAATAAAATATTCATAAATAAAAAAATGGCGACCTGGAACGGGCTCGAACCGTCGACCTCTAGCGTGACAGGCTAGCGTTCTAACCAACTGAACTACCAGGCCGTAAAAGAATGGTGGTCGTTATAGGGCTCGAACCTATGACCCCCTGCTTGTAAGGCAGATGCTCTCCCAGCTGAGCTAAACGACCATGTCCTTTCGACATTGATTAGTATACAAGATTTATAACAAAATGTCAATAGTTTTAAAAATATTTTTTCTAAAAAATTGAAAAAATTTTAAAAAACTTGATTTTAGCAGAGAAATATACTATTATATAAAAAGAAATTCACATATATTTTATGATTTTTATAAAACTTTATTAAAACTTTTTAAAAAATTTAAGTGTAATTTATATAAAAGTTGTATAATAAAATATATGTAGGAGGAACAAAAGAAAATGAAAGAAAAAAATAAAAAAATTTTTATAAAGAGAATAATTCATATTATCATAATAATTATTCTAATAATAATATTAGTTTTTCTTTGCCGAAAAACATATGAAAAATTATTAAACAAAAAAACTTTTGAAAATAGCATAATATCATTTGCTGAAAAAAACAAAGAAACAATATTTTCAATAAACAAAATAGTATTTTTCAGTAGCTGTGATTCAAAAAATAAGACAAGCTCAAAAACAAATTTTACAATAGAAAATTTATATGCATATACAGATATAGCACTATTTATTGACAATAATTCAGAGGAAAACACAACGGAAAATACATTAAAAAATGTAAAAATCTCTAACATAAAATTTACAAAAGAACCAACAGTAGGAAAACCAAATTTATATTACAAATCAGTAGAAAATTTTGCGAAAAGTGAAATTGATGAAAATAATATTATAAATGAAGAATTGAAATTTGAAATTACATCAGAAGATGAAACGGATTTTAGCAAGCCAATATTATTCAATAATTGCGCAAATCCAATAACTATTTGCTATATAAATCAAAATATAAAAACAGATTATACTATGACAGACACACAAAATCCAATAACATATAATGGAAAACTTTTAGAAAGATGTGGAGTTCAAAAACAATCAATAGAAACAACAATATCTTTTGATATAGAAATAGAAAATAATAAAAATCAAAAATTTAAAACAACAGTCTATTTTAATATACCATATGAAAATGAAGAAAAATCAATATATGATGGAAATCTAACAGTAAAAAAAGACACAAATTTTAATTTTTACAGATATGAATAAAATAAAAACGGACATCTCCCAAGAAGAACCGTCCCGAATGGGACATGTCCCAAACAGAACCGTCCCCAATGGGACAGAAAGGTATAAAAATGAGTAAAGAATTAACAATTGCAGAGCAATTAAAAGAAAAATATCACAAATGTGAAGAAGTAACAAATTTTAAAGAAATGCTAGACAGGTCAGCAACAATCTTTAAAACAAGAACAGCCTTCAAATTAAAAGATGAAAATGGAAACATTTATAGTAAAACCTATGAGGAACTAAGACAAGATGTTGCAGCATTAGGAACAAGCCTAATAGAAAATGGACTTTTAAATAAGAGAATTGCCGTTATAGGAAAAAATTCATATAAATGGGCAATATCATATTTAGCAGCATCAATAGTAGGAATTGTTGTGCCAATTGACAAAGAATTGCATTCAGATGATGTAATTAATTTTATGAATGTTTCTAAAAGTGAATGTATTTTAGGAGACAATAAAAATCTAAAACAAATAATTGAGAACATAGAAAAATTAGAAAACAAAAAAACATTATTTGTTGATTTTGATAGCAAAATACAAGAAGATAACTTTTTAGCATTTAAAATACAAATGGAAAATGGACAAAACTTACTAGAAGAAGGAGATACAAGATTTGATGAAATAAAAGTAGACTCAGACGAAATGAAAATATTGCTATTTACATCAGGAACAACAGGAAGTGCAAAAGGTGTATGCTTGTCACAAAGAAATGTATGCTCAAACATATTATCAACATATGGAATAGTAAAAGTAAAAAGAAGTGATTTATTTTTCTCAGTATTGCCATTACATCACACATATGAATGTACATTAGGATTTTTGTTACCATTATATAGCGGAGCAAGTATATGTTATTGTGAAGGATTAAGATATATAACAAGCAATATGATGGAATATCATCCTTCAGTAATATTATGTGTTCCATTACTACTAGAAAAAATGTATCAAAAAATAATGAAAAATATGCAAAAATCATTACCTAAAAAATATACAGAAAATTTAAAAGAAAATGAAAATGTAATTGATAAATTACCATTTTTTATAAAAAGAATTGTAAAAACAAAAGTAAAGAATACATTAGGTGGAAGATTAAGAGTATTTATAGTTGGGGCAGCTGCTGTAAATCCTGAAATTGCAGATACATTTGATAAATTGGGATTAAATTCATTACAAGGATATGGATTAACTGAATGTGCACCACTTGTTGCAGGAAATACAGATTTCTTTAAAAGAAATGACAGTGCAGGGCTTCCAATTCCAAATGTTGAATATAAAATTGATAATCCAAATGATGAGGGAGTAGGAGAGATAATTGTAAAAGGTCCAAATGTAATGCTTGGATATTACAATATGCCTGAGGAAACTGAAAAAGTTCTAAAGAAAGGTTGGTTTCACACAGGAGATTTAGGTAAAATTGATAAAAATGGATTTTTATATATAACAGGTAGATGTAAGAGTGTTATAGTAACTAAAAATGGAAAGAATATATATCCAGAAGAAATCGAATCATATTTAAATGATAACCCATTAATTTCAGAATCATTAGTATTAGGAGTTCAAAAAGAAAATGATGATGAAACATATGTAAATGCTCAAATTTTTCCTAATATGGAAGCAATTACAGAATATTTAAAAGGAACGGTTCCAACAAAAGAAGAAATTAAGAAGATAATATCTGATGTAGTTAGTAGTGTTAATAGTAAAATTCCAAATTATAAGCATATTAAAAATTTTGTTATTAGAGATAAAGAGTTTGAAAAAACTACAACTCAGAAAATAAAAAGATATGGGGATAATATGAAAAACAAATAATAAAGGAGATGAAGAAATGTCAAAACAAATAATATATCATGGTAGCTATTGCAAAGTAGAAAATCCAGAAATAAAAAATGGAAAATATACCAAAGATTTTGGAATAGGATTTTATTGCACAATACTTGAAGAACAAGCTGAAAAATGGGCAAAAAAATATGATACACCAACAATAAATATATATGAATATAATGAAAATTCTAATTTGAAAATAAAAAATTTTACAGTTATGACAGAAGAATGGTTAGACTTTATAATAAAATGTAGAAATGGACAAACACATGATTATGATATAGTAATAGGTGCAATGGCAGATGATCAAGTATATAATTATATTACAGACTTAATGTCAGGACAAATAACAAGAGAAGCATTTTGGGAACTTGCAAAATTTAGACATCCAACACATCAAATAGCTTTTTGCACAGAAGAAGCTTTAAAATGTATAAAATTTATTGGAATAGAGGAGAAATAAGATAAAATGGGGGAGCCACAAGAAGAAAATGATTTATTTTTTGTATGTAGTGGTATAGAATATATTTCAAGAAAAACCAAAAATACAAAAAAAATTATCATAGAAAAATTAGGAAAAGAGAATATAAAAAAAATATATGAATTAGCAGAAATATATCATTCTGAAAATATTGACAAAGTTGCTGATGAATTTATTGAAAAATGTGATATTGTCAATGGTGAATATGATATAACGGAAAATTGCAAATATCGTGTACCGACATTTTGGGAAATAGGAAAAGTATATCAGAGACTGATTTTAAAGGTAAACAACAATAAGAATGATTATATTGAAACGCTAATAAATGTATTATCTTCTTGGATTATAGAAAAAATAGATGATTATAATAGTAGTATGTATTACGAAAATCCTGATTATATATATGAATGCTATATTGAAGGAAAAATATTATAAGGGTGGCAAAAAGTGTCACCCTTTTAATATGTCTTTTAAAGGATTAGCAACATCCTCCTCTACCACCACCGCAACAGCAGCATATTATTAATATTAATAGAATTATACAGCAGCAGTCATCACCAAATCCGAAACCACCACAACCTCTGTTTTCTGGCATAGTCTAGACCCCCTTTCAGAAAAAAACTATCAATTTTGTGTTTTTCTTTATTCCTTTGTATAATACATATTATGAAAAAGGAAAAAATTGGTTACAAAAAAATAAAAAAACTTGAATTTAATTTTTGTTTCTTATATAATTGTAAAAAATATATAAAACGAAAGAAGGTATTAAAATGTCTAATGTTAAATTAAATTTAAAAAATACGGGAATCACCCAAAAATCTATAATGGAATATAAAGAGCAAGTAGAAAACATACACAAAGAACTTCATAAAAGAGCAAATGATGAAAAAGATTTTGTAGGATGGCTAGAGCTACCAACAAATTATGATAAAGAAGAATTTAAAAGAATAAAAAAATCAGCTAAAAAAATAAAAAAAGAATCTGATATATTAGTAGTAATCGGAATAGGCGGTTCATATCTTGGAGCAAGAGCCGTAATTGAAGCATTAACAAGCACTTTTAATAATATGCTTACAGAAAAACAAAGAAAATATCCACAAATACTATATGTAGGAAATAATTTAAGTCCAAATTACATAAACGAACTAATTGAATACATTGGAGATAAAGATTTTTCAGTAAATGTTATATCAAAATCAGGAACAACAACAGAACCAGCAATAGCATTTAGAATATTCAGAGAAATATTAGAAAATAAATATGGAATAGAAGAAGCAAGAAGTAGAATATATGTAACAACAGACAAAGAAAGAGGAGCATTGAAAACTTTATCTGATAACGAAGGATATGAACAATTTGTTATTCCAGATAATGTAGGTGGAAGATATTCAGTATTAACAGCAGTTGGATTATTACCAATAGCAACAGCAGGAATTGATATAGATAAATTAATGCAAGGGGCACAAAATGCACAAGAAAGATACAATGACCCAAATTTAAAATATAATGAATGTTACCAATATGCAGTAGCAAGAAATATATTATACAAATTATATAAAAATACTGAAATACTAGTAAATTATGAACCTAAAATGCACTATTTTACAGAATGGTGGAAACAATTATATGGAGAAAGTGAAGGAAAAGACCAAAAAGGAATATTCCCAGCAGGAGTTGATTTTACAACAGATTTACATTCAATGGGACAATATATACAAGAAGGAAGAAGAAATCTATTTGAAACAGTTATATCAATAGAAAATTCAGCTTCTGATATAACAATTAATAAAGATGAAGATAATTTAGATGGACTAAATTATTTAGCAGGAAAATCACTTGACTATGTAAATAAAAAAGCTATGGAAGGAACAATAAAAGCACATGTTTCAGGAGATGTTCCTAATATAGTAATTAGTATAGAAAAATTAGATGAAGAAAATATTGGAGAATTAATATATTTCTTTGAAAAGGCATGCGCAATGTCAGGCATGATTTTGGGAGTTAATCCGTTTAATCAACCAGGAGTAGAGGAATATAAAAAGAATATGTTTAAATTATTGAAAAAACCAGGATATTAAGATAGCTGTTCGAGCTTTAGCGAGTTACAGATATCTTATACAGAATTTATGAAATAAATTCTGTATACATTAAAAAAGCTGTTTGAACTTTAGCTGATATAGAAGTTTGAACGAAGAGTAGTGAAAGGAAAGAAAATGATATTTAAAGAAGATTTTAAAATACAGCTAAAAGATATAGGAAAAGAAAATTACCTAAAAAATATAGGAATATTAGAAATGTTTGAAAATATAGGAACACACCATTCAGACATAGTAGGATATGGCCCAAATGATATAGAAGAAAAAGGTGTTTCTTGGGTTTTGCTAGACTGGAAAATTCAAGTTTTAAAAAGACCTAAATATGGACAAACTTTAAATGTTAATACTTGGGCAAGGACAATAGATGGTGAAATCAAAAAAACACATACATATAGAGATTTTGAAATATATGATGAACAAAATAATTTATGTGTTATAGGAACATCAAAATGGGTTTTGGTAGATATTAATACAGGAAGAATAACAAAAATTGAAGACAGTGTTATTGATAAATATAATGTTGAAAATAAAAGTGTATTTAATATTGGCGAATTGGATAAAATAAATATACCAGAAAATTTTAGCAATGAAATTACATATAAAGTTGCTAGAAGAGACATTGATTTAAATGGACATATGCATAATTTGTATTACTTGAATTTAGCTTATGAGGTGTTACCACAAGAAGTTTATGAAAAGAGACCTTTTGATAATTTCAGAATACAATATAAAAAAGAAATAAAATTAGGTGATTTTATTAAATGTAAATATACTTTTCAAAATAATGAACATATTATAACTATATGTAATGAGGATGATACCAAAGTACATGCTGTAATTATTTTAAAATAGTTTTTTGACAATTTTTGCAAAAAATGTTGAAATATGGTATTTAGTTGTGGTATAATAAAATTCGGTTTTAAAAATAAGGGAGGAATAAAAATGAAACAATTAAGAAAAACAAAAATAGTAGGAACAATAGGACCAGCAAGTGAAAATAAATTAGAAGAATTATTTAATGCTGGATTAAACGTAACAAGAGTTAACTATTCACACGGAAGTTGGGATGAACAATCAGAAAAAACTGAAAATATATGCAGATTAAGAAAAGAAATGGACATACCAGTTGCTTTACTATTAGATATGAAAGGACCTGAAATAAGAACTGGAATGTTATATACAGGAAAAAATAAAAAAATTGAATTAAAAGATGGACAAAAATTCACATTAGTAAATGAAGATATCGAAGGAAATGAAGAAAAAGTTTCTGTAACATATAAAGAATTATATAAAGATGTTGAACCAGGAACAAAAATATTAATAGATGATGGTGCAATTGAATTAAAAGTTGATGAAGTTGTAGGAAAAGACATAGTTTGTACAGTAGTTCATGGAAATGGATTAGGAAGTAGAAAAACAATGAACTTACCTGGAACAGTAATAAGATTACCAGGTTTAGCTGAAAAAGATATAGCTGACTTAAAAACAGCATGTGAACATGACTATGACTTTGTTGCAATTTCATTTGCAAGAAATTTAGATGATATAAGACAAGTAAGAAAAGTATTAGATGAAAATGGTGGAAAAGATATCCAAATAATAACAAAAATAGAAAATGTTGAAGGATTATCAAACTTAGAAGACATATTAAACGAAGCTGATGGACAAATGATAGCTAGAGGAGATATGGCTACAGAAACAGATTTTACAGAGCCACCTGTAATTCAAAAGAAAATAATTAAAATATCTAACGAAATTTGTAAACCAGCTATAACAGCTACACAAATGTTAGAATCAATGACACATCAACCATTACCAACAAGAGCAGAAGCAAGTGACGTTGCAAATGCTATTTACGATAGAACAAGTGCTATAATGTTATCTGGAGAATGTGCACAAGGTGATTATCCAGTAGAATGTGTTCAAACAATGGACAAAATAGCTAGAAGAGTTGAACCAACAATTAATTATTGGAAAAGATTTGACCAAAATGAAAATGTTGAATTAAATGATTTAGAATCAAATATTTCATATTCAGCATGTGTAATTGCTAAAAACATAAAAGCAGATGCAATTGTATGCTACACAAACTCAGGAAATTCAGCTAGAAGATTAGCTGGAATGGGAGCTGGATGCCCAATATTAGCTATAACAGATAATAGAAGAACATTTAACCAATTAGCTTTAGCTTGGAATGTAACACCAGTTTTAGTAGATAAACAAGAAACTATTGATAAAACAATAGAAGTAGGTCTTAAAAAATTACAAGATAAAGAAATATTAGAAAAAGGAGACACAGTTGTATTATCAAGTGGATCTAAAATGTTAGAAAATAGTACAGAAAGCAAAATAATTGGTGGAGTTGTAAGAATATAATTTAAAGTGAAAGAAGAGTCTGAAATAGACTCTTCTTTCATTAAAAACATATCTAATTGGTATGACTTCATCGCAATATTTTTTTGACAAGTTTTGTTGTACATATTTTTTCATGTTTCTGTGTAAAATTCAATTACAACGCTTGATTTAGCAAGATAATTTCAAGAAATTTGACAAATATAATTGACAAAAAAACGAATGTTTGATATTATGCTGCAAATAAGAAATGAGGTCGATATAGTATGAATAACAAATTACTTGATAATGAAGAAAATTTATTAATTTATAAAAATGAAGAAGGAAATATAATTGTAGATGCCATATTTAAAGACGAAACATTATGGCTAACACAAAAAGGAATGTCAAAGGTCTTTGATGTACAAGTACCAGCTATATCTAAACAATTAAAGAATATATTTGATGATGAAGAGTTAATAAAAGATGCAGTTGTTTCCAAAATGGAAATAACTGCAGATGATGGGAAAAGATATAATACAGAAGTATATAACTTGGACGCGATAATAGCAGTTGGATATAGAATTAACTCTAAAAAAGCAACTCAATTTAGGATTTGGGCAACAAAAATATTAAAAGAATATATGATAAAAGGATTTGCACTAAATGATGAAAGATTTATTAAAGGGAACAAATATGATGCAAAATATTTTGATGAATTATTAGAAAGAATAAAAACAATTCGTGCAAGTGAAAGAATGGCTTATCAAAAAATAACAGATTTATTTATAGCAACAGCGGTTGATTATAATTCAGAGTCAGAAGAAGCATATACTTTTTTTAAAATAGTTCAAAATAAATTACACTATGCAATAACAGGACATACTGCAGCAGAACTTATATATAATAGAGCTAATTCAGACAAAGAACATATGGGACTTACAAATTGGAAAAATAGTCCAGATGGTTTAATATATAAATATGATGTAGCAATAGCTAAAAATTACTTAAATGAAGAAGAACTAAGAAAATTGAATAATTTAACTACATTCTTTTTAGATTATGCAGAATCAATGGCAGAAGAAAATAAAGTAATGACAATGAAAAGTTGGATAGATGAAACAGATAATCTTTTGAAATTTAGGAAAAAAGAAATATTACAAAATGCTGGAACAATATCTCATGAACAAGCATTGGAAAAAGCTAATAAAGAATATGAAAAATTTAAAGTTAAACAAGATATGCAATATATTTCTAGTATGGATAAAATGTACCAAAGATATTTAAAGGAGAATAATTAATACTAATTTTTGTAAAGCAATAATAAAAAATGAGCTAAGGATTTTACATCCTTAACTCATTTTTTTGTTAATATTCATTCATACATTTTTATACAATTCGTACTTTTGCGAAAAATTCAACAAAAAACTCTTGAATTAGAGTAGCAAATGTCGAAAAAACACATATAATGAAATTAAAGGAGGAAAAATTAGATGTTTGGAAGATATAAAAAATGTTATTGTATGAATAACAATTATCAAAACAATTCATATGATACACAAAATGAAATGATAGAAGACAAATGCTCAGATGTAGGAAACAGCTATTCATGTTGTAATCAAAATAATTACATGGATTGCTGTGAATGTGGATTTGATGAAGAATATAATGTATTTCCAGAAAATCCAATGTTAGGCCAAAGTTATGTTCCAATGCAATATATGGATCAAACTTTTAAACCATGTGTAGGACTAAAAATGGGAACGATATTTCCTGAATTAGTAAGTCCATATACGCCATGTCAATCTATGCGTGAAATAGATTATATAAGGGCAACAAATACAATAAAGGAGGGCTGTAACAAATGTCAATAGAAGAAAATAGAAATTGCAATTGTAATGACAATATGATGAATAATTATAGCATGATGAGTAATTATAATATGATGAATGATAATTCATGTGGATGTGAAACAGGAAGAACAATAGATTGTTGCGAAAAAGAAGAAATGTTACAACAAATAAGATGTTATGAATTTGCAATAAATGAACTTGCATTATACTTAGACACACACCCAGAAGATGAAAAAGCCCTTTGCTTACACAGAAAATATGCAAGAGAGGCAAAAGATTTAAAAGATAAATATCAAAAAGTTTATGGTCCTTTAACTATAAATTTCCCATGTAATAAATGGAGATGGCTTGAAGAACCATGGCCTTGGGAAGGGGGAATGTGCTAATGTGGACTTATAATAAAACATTACAATATCCAATTAATATAAAATGCCCAGATCCAAAACTTGCAAAAGTTATTATATCTCAATATGGTGGACCTGATGGAGAATTAGCAGCTTCTTTAAGATATTTATCTCAAAGATTTGGAATGCCAGACCAAAAGGCAAAAGCTATTTTGAATGATATAGGCACAGAGGAATTAGCTCACTTAGAAATGGTTGGAACAATAGTACACCAATTAACAAAAGATGCATCAATAGAAGAAATAGAAAAAGCAGGATTAGGACCATACTATACAGACCATGGTGTTGATGTGTATCCTCAATCAGCAGCAGGAGTACCTTTTACAGCAGCATACATTGCAGCAAAAGGTGATCCAATAGCAAATTTACAAGAAGACTTGGCAGCTGAACAAAAAGCTAGAGCTACTTATGAAAAATTAATTGATTTATCTAGAGATAATCCAGATGTAGTTGATCCATTAAGATATTTAAGAGAAAGAGAAGTAGTTCATTTCCAAAGATTTGGAGAGGCTTTAAGAGGTGTTCAAGATAAATTGGCAGAAAAGAAATTTTATATGAATGATATGCAACCTTATAACAATGACTGTAATTGTAGATAAAAAAATCCAGTAAAAGCTGGATTTTTTGGTGTATCAAATTTTTTAGAAAATATTATATCAAATATATTTAAACAAAAAATAAGAAGTGAATATTTTTATGTAAAAGACAGTGGAAACAAATTTTTGACAAAAAATAGCTTTTTTGATATAATCAAAGGTAGGAAAGTAGTTTAATGGAAAAAACACACAACGGAGGTAGAAAAAATGAAAATTCCAGAAACAGCAAAAAACTTACTCGATAATATGATAGCAGCGCTTGATGCAAGATCAATGCAAGATGAAGCAAATGATTTAAGAGTATTGCGGGATGATTTAGATTCTCAGTCAACATATATTTTTGATTGTGAAGATGAATTTAAATCAAAAACACGATTTATCAATATCATCATGCAATACCAGGAATTTATTGGCAGTAAAGAATTTAATAAGAAATTTTATTTTGCCAACAACGTTCAAAAGCAACTTATAAAGGCATTGATAGAGGCATCAAATATTCCAGAAATGGAAAAAGAAGCAAAGAGTGTAATCGGATTTATTCAAACACCAGACAGTTTATGGGCTGACGGTGAAGATAATTACACTCTAGTTAGAAACTTCAAACTTATAACAGATGAAAAGAGACTGGAGAAGATTTCTAGCAAGTGTCAAGAGATGACAACGGACAATTTTCAAGGCATAAGAATATTTTACAAATATGAAAGTGTAATGGAAAGGATAAGGAAGGAGAAACATATTAGCGAGTGGAAAAGATGTCGTCATAAAAAGTATGGAGAGAGCATGGAAACGCTTTTGATATTTGAGTGGTGGTATGGACTTCATGCTACTGGAACGTATTACATTTATGTACCTAAAAACTAAATATTTTCCGGCAATACAGAGAAAAATTCTCTGTATTGCTACAAATTACTATGTTTTTAATAGTTTTTTATTAAAAATTTTGTAAATGAAAAAATTTTGTAAAATTATTGACTTTTATAAATAAAAAGAGTTATTATGAATATAATAGTAGTAGATATTTGATATCTACTATAATTAAAAATGTGAGTCGCAACCCTATTTGCGTCGAATAAATGGATAGGTAAAAAAATGTGAACCGCAACCCTACTTGCGAGATATAAATGTGTAGGTGAAAAAATGTTAATTATAGTAAAATGTGGGGTCTATAAAATTAATTTAGATTCCACATTTTCATAAAAAGGAGTACAAAATAATGGTAATTATTTTTGTTTTAGAGATAGAAAAAATAAAGAAATAGATATCAACTAGATATAGAGTTGAATTAATTGATAAAATAGTAAAGATAGAAAAGATATGGAATATTAAAAATAAATAAGACTGATATTTACAAAAAGGAAAAATCTAAAAAGAACTAACTAAAATATTGATTTAAAATTTCATTTTTATGTATTTCAAAAAATGATTTTTTATCTTGTCTTGCATTAAAAATGTATTGTATAAAAATAATATTATTTTTATCGGAAATAAAATATATAATCCTGAATTTTTCACAAATTCGTTCTCGATAATGTTTATCCGGTATTTCATATACATATCTACCAATGTATGGAGATGATTCTAAATCTTTAATATATGAACGGATTTTCTTATCAATTCTTATTGCGTAATGTAATGATATTTTTTTATTATAATCAAACACATCTAATAAGTTGCTTTTAGCTCTTTGAGTTACAATAACTTTCATATTTCGCCTCCATTTCAGCTTGTAATTCTTCTAATGTACATACTCTACCATTTTTGATATCATCTTCACTCTCTTGAAGTTCAGCAAAGAAAAATAAATCATAAATAACATCATATAGAGTATTTTGTAGAACAGATACTTGATTTAAAGTTTTTTTCATAAAATCCATTGATATAACCTCCTTTTTTAATTTGGATTTTTGTTTTCAAGCATTTCTTTTAATGTTTCGAAATTAAGATGCTTGTCAGTACCGGGAATAATAGTTGTTTCATCTTCACCATATCTATTTATATATTCCATCATAAGCTTAAACACCATTTCTGTTGGTTTTAAACCATCAAAATAATCATCAGGCACAGAATTAACAATATCTATCATTCGTTGTTTGACATCAGCCATTTTTTCAACTCCCTTCTCTAAAATTTTATAGTAATAGTATAGCACACTTTTTATAAAAATACTATAATTTAAGTAATATTTATCAAAATTAGTAGTGAAATATTACAAAATGATTACAAAAATATTTCATTTTCTTTACAATTTAACAAAATGAAATATTAGTGTCAAGAAGTTTCGGATGAAAATTTTAGAAATTATTATTGATACA
>CAMCQH010000033.1 GCA_945877035.1 uncultured Clostridium sp.
TGTGCAAATATACTTGGATATTTTTTATTTGATGGTGTAAATGGTTGTCCATAATTTGAATCTATTGTAGTATAATTTGTTGACATTTTATTTTGTATATCTTCTATTTTTAGATTTTGCACGTTTTCTGAATATCCGTTTTTACTATATAGTGTTTTACATGTTTTATCTAATAGATATACTGCATTATTATATCCATTATAGCCAGATAATGTTACTTTTGTTGTTGGTGTAGCACTTATTAATCTTACCTTTCCATCTACTACATCTAACACTCTCCATTTTAGTCCTTCTTCTTGTGTTAATGTACTTGATGTATTTGCTGTACTTCCTGAATATGTCGTTAATTCGCTTAATATATCTGTTGTGTTTGCATCGTCTGGTGTATATGTTACATAGTCTCCTGGTTGTACTTTACTTGCTAATGTTTGTTTTCCTCCTGTTATTGCTTCGATTTGTTCTAAGTAGTTTGCCAATGTTTCATTTTCCTCTGCTGTTTTCTCCTCTGTTAAATTTTTTGCATTTTGTGCTTGTGTGAATAGTCCTTGGTTTGTTAGTGCTGATATTGAGATTCCTGCCAATATTAATAAAATGATTATGGTTATTACTAATGCCACCAATGTAATACCACTTTGTTGTTTTTTTCTTTCTTTCATTTTTCTTTTCCTCCTTTTCTTTTTATAACAAATGAATTTGAGTAAAAATAAATGCTTTTTGTACGAAAAAAAGATAAGATTAACAAACATGTTGTTACACACGTTTATTATCTTATCTTTTCTTTATATCTTTTTTGTAATTTACCACATAGGAAATTTGCTATACTTATTTCTCTAAAGTATAGCTCTCTCTTTCTCTCTACAGCACCAACGTTTTTGGCAATTATAAATTTTTGCATTTATTTTTCCTCTTTTCTTTTGTCATTCTATGAATATATTATAACTTTAAATTTAACACATTGTCAAGAATATTTTTATTATTTTTTTATAATTAGTATCAACTGCAATAACCCCAAAACTCCTAAAATAGGATACATCATATTCACTAAATTAGAAAAACCAATATTAGAGAAAATAACAGCACTTGCACAAATCAATCCTGACAAAACATTATAACTTTTCTTATTAATAGACACATTTTTCAAAAAACTTATTCCCAAAGAAATTGCTGTAGTAAAAATAGATATCAAAATAATCATCCCATAAACACTTTTTATTTTAGGCCAAATATTATTTATTGCATACACTGCTGGCATTTCTAATTCTTTTATATTAACATCAACATTAATCAAAAATAAAAATACTGAAATTAGCAAAATCGCTATTATTATACTTACAATTATAGATATATACTTTATGTTTTTGGTTTTCAACAAATACTCTTTCATTGAAGTTAAAATAGGTATCAATAAAATGCAATTATAACTTGCATATAAAATACTTGTTATTAACCAGCTTTGATTATTTTCTTCAACTAAATAATTATTTAAATTCGCAAAATCTATATTTTGTACATTTACAATTCCGTATTAAAATTACAATAATTATTAATATTGGAATCAATAATTCATTTACTTTTACTAATCCATTTACATTAGTTTTAAATAAAACTAAACATAATATTGCTAAAATACTGCTTCCTATAATACTATTTAAATTTAACTCTTGCTGTAAATATGCCCCAAACCCTGCTATCATCACATAAAATGATACTAAAATAAATATATTGATTATTGAATTTGTTATATTATTTATCTTTTCATTTTTTAGTAAGCAATTCAAAAATTCTTTATAATTATTTATATTATTTTTATATATTATTTTGAAAGTTTTATATATTATAATTCCTATTATAGTACTTGATAAAATAATACCTATTAATCCTTTTACTCCAAAAGAAAAGAAAAAAGTATTTACCTCCTGTCCTGATGCAAACCCTGCTCCAATTAGAGTTCCAATTATAACAAAAACAACTTTTAAAATATCCATACGAAAAAAACCCCATATTATTTTATGAGGTTTCTTATATTAATATGATTATTTTTTTCTTTTTCTCTTAATCCAAACGAAAATTCCTACTGCAATTATTATTAATGGAACTGCTGTTATAATTGCTAATATTATTCTGTTTTCTTGCTCTGTTGCTGTATATGTTACTGCTCCTGTACTTTTTCTTACTGTGATATCTTCTTCTCTATCTGACAAATAAGCAATTGAATTTAAAACTAAGTCTTTATTTTGTCTATATGCAACCATTGGAGTTTGTGTTGTTTGTGTTAATTGATAATCTGAAACAAAGAAGTTTTCTCCATATATAATTAATTTTGATGCAATTTCTTTTTCTCCTGTTTCTTCATTTTTTTCAGAAATCACTTTATTAAATTGTGCTCCTACTAAAAACGCTTCTTGCTGTTCTCCTTGTTGTACTGAATCTGATGTATTTTCAAAATTTGTTCTAAAATATGCTTTTTCACTTGTTTTAATTAATTCAGTTTTTGTTACATTTAAACTAGTTAATGTATCATCATCTTCTGTATTTACTTTAGTTGCATTTATAAATATTACACCTTCTGAATTATATAATTTGTTTGTCGCATCTGCATATTGTATTTCTGGCATAATTAAATCTGGTGAATTAGATACCATTTTACTAGAATCTGTTTCTCTTATAATTCCAACTTCAAATGGCTTTACTCCATACATAGCTAAAATTTTATTTACATTAGCTAATTCTCTGTTTTGTGCTAATGCTGCATTTAGCCATAATATATTTCCACCTTTATTAATGTAATCTGTTATTGCATTTGTTGCAACATCATCAAAATCTTTCTCTGGAGATGCTATTACTAATGTATTACAGTCATCTGGTACTTTTCCTATTGATAATATATCTAATGTTTTAACTTCGTTTACTTCATTTTGTAAAAACATATTTAAATATTGCATTCCGCTATTTAATGAAAATGAACTATATCCACTTAAGAAATATACTTTGGGCAATTCTTCTACTGCTACTGATTTAATTGCAGCTGTTAGTTTTTCCTCTGCTACATTTATTGATTCATATGTTGTAGGATCATATGTATATAAGTCATTTGATGCTAATACTTTATATTGGTTTCCAGATTCTACTATTATTCCTTCGCTATCTGTTTCAATTCCATATTTTTCAACTAAATCTGGTCTATCTGTTGCAGTAACTGCTTCTACTTTTATCTTGTCATTTGCCTTTGTGTATTGTCTTGCTAAATCTAGTGTTGAGTTATCTTCTGAATACCCAACGAAATATATATTTATCTCTTTATCAATATTTTTTACTTGTTCTTTGCTTTCCTCTGTTAGAGTAAATAGCTTATCCTCTGTTAAATCTATAGGTGTTAAATTCAAGTTTTGCATTAATACTGTAACTCCAATAAAAAATGCAAGTATAATTACTACTAATAAAACTGTTTTAGTACCATTAATTAACCATCTTTTCTTTATAGTTTCTATAAATTTATTAGATTTTTCTGACTTTTCTTTTTTAACTTTTTGTTTTTTATTAACTTTTTCTGTCTTATTTTTTTTATTTTCTTTCTCTGCTTTTATTTTTGTCTTTTTATCTTCTTTCACTTTATATCCTCCTTTTTTATTTAACACTCTTTCTTCTTTGCATAACTGTTATTGTTAATAATAAACAAGTAATTGTAAATGTTATAAATGTAACTGTGTCTCCAATATCAATTTGTCCTTGTGTATATTTATAAAACATATTTATGAAAGAAAAACTTTCTAGACTTGTGTTAAATTCTGGCAATACCCAAGTAATTATAAAAAATCCTATTGAAATAATACCAGATATTATTTGGTTTTCTGTAATGCTTGATGTTAGCATACCAAAAGATATATATGACATTACAAATAGTAGAAATCCAAATAATGTTGCAAATGTTGTTGTTAATTTTGGTACTCCATAATGGCATAATATTCCAAAATACATAAATGTGCATAATTCTGTAATTAATACTATAAATAATGCTGCAATAAATTTTCCTAATACAACTTTTGTTATACTAATTGGTGAAGTTAGTAATAATTGCTCTGTTCCTGTCTTTCTTTCTTCTGAAAATGACCTCATTGTTAATAATGGAATTATAAATGCTAATACTAATATTGTTGGTAATGTATAATATATGTACTCAAATTTTACATTTCCAGATCCTAGTACACTAAAATAAAATGATATACTAAATGCTATTAAAAATACTCCTATAAAAATGTATCCTATTGGTGTACAGAAATATGATTTAAACTCTTTTTTTATAACTGCCCACATTATTTTTCTCCTCCTTCTATTAATTTCATAAATGCATCTTCTAATGTTGTATCTGCTTGTTTCATTTCAAATATTGTTATATTTTCCTTTGCAAATTCTGTAAATATTATTTTTCTTAAATCTACATTTCCATCAGATTCTAGCACATATTGTTTTGTTCCATCTTCATTTTCTTTTATTAATTTTACATCTTTGATTTCTGGTATTTTTTCTTTAATTATATCCATTTTGTTTTCAGTATCTTCAACTGTTACATATGTATTATTATTTTTTGACACCTTTTTCTCTAGGTTTTCTGGTGTGTCTATAGCTACTATTTTTCCTTTATTTATTATTATAACTTTATTACAAATTTGACTTACTTCTGATAATATATGTGAACTCAATATTACTGTATGTGTTTTTCCTAGTTCTTTTATTAGAGCTCTTATTTCTGTTATTTGTTTTGGATCTAGTCCTACTGTTGGTTCATCTAATATAAGAATTTTAGGTTCTCCAACTAAAGCTCCTGCCATACTTACCCTTTGTTTATATCCTCTTGATAGATTACGTGTTAGTTTATTTTCTACATCTTTTAGCCCAGTTTGTTCAATAATTTTTTCAACTTTTTCTTTTCTTATTTTTCTATCTACCTTTTTTAGTTCGGCCATGTATGTTACAAATTCTTTTACTGTTAAGTCTGAATATAATGGAACACCTTCAGGCATATATCCTATTTGAGATTTTGCTTTTTTTGGTTTTTTTGATATATCATACCCATTTACTAATATCTCTCCTTCTGTTGGTTCAATATATCCTGTTATCATATTCATTGTTGTACTTTTTCCGGCTCCGTTTGGTCCAAGTAGTCCTATTATTTCACCTTCTTCTATTTTGAAGCTGATATTATCTACGGCAGTAAAGTTTCCGTATTTTTTTGTGATGTTTTTTACTTCAATCACGAGAAATTCCTCCTTATACTTTTATTTTTTCCTATGATATCATTTTATTTTTTTAATGTAAAGTTTTTCACAAAGAATTCACATTACGGAAATTGGTGATTGAGGATTGTTACGATACAAATTTATTTTTTCACGAGTAAATTTGACTTTTTATGTAAAATATGTTAGAATATTATATCGGCTTTAGCCTTTTATATATATTTTTCCTTTGTTCACTAACTTTAATGTTAGTTTAACATATAAAATTACTACAACACTTATTATTTTAAGGAGGAAAATATTATGTTAGTACCTATCTTATTATCTTTATTTTGGGCAATATGTTCAACTGTATTGATTCAACCTTGGTTTTGGAAAGGACTTATTAAGCGGAAATCATTAATAGGAGATGAAAAAACTAGAGGCTTTGATAACAAAGAAAAAAATGAATTTAGAAATTCTATAATAGTTCAAATTTTCTTTGGTTGTATAACTTTAATCATCTCTTTAATAATTTATTTAGTATTACATGTGCGATACAACTTTTATGGTGCGATAATACCTATCTTGCTTATATTACTTTTTCAATGGCTAACTATCTTTTATGGGTGGAATGATAATTACAAAACTAAGTCTTTTATTATTCTTGCCATAGCAGTTGTATGCTTGTTCTTTTCAATAACAGATTATATAACCTCACAATTTGATGCTGTTGGTATTGCAAAGTCCAATGAAGAAGTCTCTATTGTGGTTTCTACAGTTGAAAAAGAAGATAAACAGCAGGTATTTTCAAGTTCAAGTGTAGCCAGTCTATTTAAAGCAACCAATGCTTCAGGTCCAGTATATTCAAATGGGAAGTTCGTTTATACCATAACTAATAGTCCAAATGGTTATGGAATAGTTATAATCGATGAAAATGCTGGTGAAACAGCAAGTTTTATTGCTTGCAACTTCAAATTTGAGATGTCTTCAGATCTTCGTCAAAAATATCCTTTCGCGAGGATTAAAAAACTCAATGTAGTTATTTCTGATGACAATATTCCGTTTGGAAAATATGCTATTTTAAGTAAGCCTACTATGTTTGGTCCACCTGTATTGGCAAAATATGTTTTGCAGAATATGTTAACTGGCGAAATTAATGAATATACAGCTGAAAATCTTCCAAAGTTTGCAGAGTAACTAACAAACCACTCGATATTTTAATAATATTGAGTGGTTTTCTTAAATAGGGCAGCAAATAAATCAATAAATTATTACCTTCGGAAACAGACTATTTAGAAACTGTGAATTGTAACACCATTTAAAAAACTTTTTGATAATTTTTCCATTTATGGATTGACATAGCTCTATTTTTGTGATATTATATTTATTGTTCAATGTTATGGGTCAGTAGCTCAGCTGGATAGAGCACACGCCTTCTAAGCGTGGGGTCGGGGGTTCGAGCCCCTCCTGGCCCACCATAACAATTTTTTATTTTAAACCGTTTCAAAAAGAAACGGTCTTTTTTTATCTTGAAAATGAGTTTATTACAAAAATCTTCAAAAGAATTTTACAAATGTATTGAAATTTACTTAGAAATGTTATATTATATAAAATAATAAGAAACGGAGATGATAATAAATGAACAAATTAGAAAAAAATCAAAATTATACTAATCAGACTTTTGAAGATATTAAACACATTGATGAATATGGAATTGAATATTGGTACGCAAGAGAACTAATGCCTGTTCTCCAATATGCAAAATGGGAAAATTTTAAAAAGGTTATTGAAAAAGCTATGATAGCATGTGAAAATAGCGAAATTTCAGTAAAAGATTGCTTTCTTGACATCAGGAAGCCAATAATTTCTGGCAAAGGTAAAGAAGAATTTATTGAAGATTATAAATTAACACGTTATGCTTGCTATTTAATAGCCCAAAATGGAGATAGCCGAAAAAAAGTAATTAGCCTTGCACAAACATATTTTGCAATTCAAACTAGAAAGCAAGAAATTATTGAAAAAGAATATACTTCATTAACAGAAGATGAAAAAAGATTTTACCAAAGAAATTTAACCAGAAAAGGAAATTATTCACTTAACAAAACGGCTAAAAAAGCAGGAGTCAAAAATTTTGATAAATTTCATAATTCTGGATATAAAGGCTTATACAATGGAGAAACAGCTGATGACATTGCTAAAAGAAAAGGCTTAAGATATAGAGAAAATATTTTAGACAATATGGGAAGTGATGAACTTATAGCAAATTTATTTAGAATTTCTCAAACAGAGCAAAAACTAAAAAAAGATAATATCCAAACAGAAAAAGAAGCAAATGAAACTCATTATAATATTGGAAAAAATATAAGAGAAGTAATTGCAAAAAATGGTGGAACTATGCCAGAGGATTTACCAACCCCTAAAAAGAGTCTAAAACAATTAGAAAAAGAAAAGAAAAAAGAATTGGCAAATTAGTAAAAAAGAATATTCATATTTTGTATGAATGTTCTTTTTTATCAATACCAAAATTTATTTTTATAACCTCACATTATAATTCTTAAAAAAATGGGTATAACTAATAGTAATACACATTTTATTTCTACATATCAGTTTTTCCTAATTATACCAATAGTTTTATGATATTTATCTTATTTAAGTTTCATATTACCAATTGGTTTAATTAGTTAAAATGCACTGATATACTTATATGTAGATTGTTAAGATAATATGGAGGTATATTATGAAGTCTGAAAAAAAATTTGATATTGATAAAGTATTAGGTGAAATTTTTAAAGAATATCGTGTAAAAAACAAGTTAACTCAAGAAAAAATTGCAGAAAAATTAGGAATTTCTGTTAAATATATATCAAGAATTGAAAATGGTACAGGAGGAGTTAAAGTAGAAACTCTTGTAAACTACATGAACATTTTAGGCATCTCACCAAATGTTATATTTGAGAAATTAATTGTTAATGAAGATTTAAAATCTCAATTAGAATTATCTAGAAAAGCAAGTAAACTTTCTGATAATAAAATTAATTTTGTTATTTCAGTAATTGATTTATTAGAAAATTTATAAAAAATTGGGTCAGAAGGGACGCCCCTTCTGACCCAATTTTTTATTCCTTCCAAAAAGCTTTATAAGTTTCAAAAGCTGAATATATATCAAATTTACTTGTAACCTCATATGGAGCATGCATTGAAAGCACTGGAACACCACAATCTATAACATCAGCACCTTTATTCGCTAAAATGTATGCAATTGTTCCTCCCCCACCGATGTCAACTTTTCCAAGTTCTGCAATTTGATATCTTATATCATTTTTCTCTAAAATATTTCTAACCCAAGCAACATATTCTGCATTTGCATCTGAAGCTCCTGATTTACCTCTTGCTCCTGTATATTTGTTAATGCTAATTCCTTTTCCAACAAATCCTGCATTTAGTTTATCCGAAACAGATGCATATATTGGATCAAAACCTGCATCAACATCTGATGATAACATTTTTGAAAAACAAAATACTTTGTCTAACATATTTGGTTTATTTACTTCTAATTTATTTAGCATTTCTGATATAAAGAAATCAAACATATGTGATTCCATGCCTGTATTTCCCATACTTCCTATTTCTTCTTTATCAGATAAAATACAAACTGCTGTATTTTTTACATTTTCTAATGTCATCATAGCAGCTAAAGATGTATATGCACATACTTTATCATCTTGACCATAAGCTGCAACTAATCCTGCATCAAATCCTAAACTTCTTGCTTTAAATGCTGGTATTATTTCTAACTCTGAACTTTGGAAATCTGCTTCTACAATTCCATATTTTTGATTTAAAATGTTTAAAATATTTAATTTAACTTTTTCTTTTGTGTTTTCATCTTGATATGGAATGCTTCCTACTAAAAGATTTAAGTCCTCTCCATCTATTCCATTTTTCAATTTCTTTTCCATTTGTTCTTGAGCTAAATGTGGTAATAAATCTGTTATTGTAAAAATTGGGTCATTTTCATCCTCCCCTATATTTACAGTAACTTTTTCTCCGTTTGGTTTTACAATTACACCATGAATACTAAGTGGAATTGTTGTCCATTGATATTTTTTGATTCCTCCATAATAATGAGTTTTAAAATATGCAAGTTCTGAATCTTCATAAAGTGGGTTTGGTTTTAAATCTAATCTTGGTGAATCTACATGTGAACCAATTATATGAAGCCCTTTTTCTATACTTTCTGTTCCGATTATTGCTAAATACATACTTTTTTCTCTATTAATAAAATATACTTTATCACCTGGTTGTAATTTTTCAAATTCAGCTATATCTTTATATCCGTTCTCTTTTGCCATTTTTGTAGCTTCTACTATAAATTCTCTTTCTGTTTTTGCTTTATTTAAAAAGTTCATATAATCTTTTGAAAAATTAAATATTTCTTCTTTTTTTCTTGTATCTACTGTCTCCCATCCATTCTCTTTTTGTCTAAATAATTTTTTTTCTAAATTCTCTTCCATGATATCCTCCTTCGTTTTTTCTTAGTATATCACTTTATTTTTTATTTTTCCACTTTTTTTCGTATTTATTATAATTTTTAGTAAATAATAATTTTATAGATTTTTTATAAAAGTAAAAGTATAATAAAATTTCAAACCTCTCCCATCTAAGAAGAGTAACGAAAAATAAATTTTTCGACTCTTCTTGACGGTCCCCACGGCGGTTCTAATTTTATTATATCTTTTACTTTTAAATATAAAATATTATATCGGAGGTAAGTATGAATTCTTTATGGTTAAGTGAAAATTTAAATAAGAAAAATTATGAAAGTTTAGATAAAAATATATCTACTGATGTCTGTATAATAGGAGCTGGAATATTTGGTCTTACATGTGGATATTACTTATCAAAAGCAGGTTTAAAAGTTACAGTTGTAGATAAAAGTGATGTTGCCAGAAAAACTACTGGTCATACTACAGCAAAAATAACATCTCAGCATGGTCTTTTTTATACCTATTTAGTAGATACTTATGGTGAGCAATTTGCAAAAGATTATTTATTTGCAAATGAGGAAGCTATTGAAAATATAAAAAATATTATTGATACAGAAAATATTAAATGTGATTTCGAAAGGCAATCAAATTTTGTTTATACTACTGATAAATCTGAAGTTAATAAAATCAAAAAAGAAGTTGACTGTGTAAACGCTATTGGTTTTCCTGCAAATTTTGTAACAAAAACTGGCTTGCCTTTTGAAATTGCAGGTGCTGTACAATTCAAAAATCAAGCTCAATTTAATCCTATTAAATATATAAATGGATTATGTGATTACATTATCAAAAACAATGGTGAAATATATACTAATACAACTGTTTATGATGTAAAAAAAGAAGGAAATAATTTTTCTACACTTACTGTTGGAGGAACAATACAGTCAAAATATGTTATTTTGGCTTCACACTATCCTTTTATTAACTTTCCTGGAATGTATTTTTTTAAAATGTATCAGTCATCATCGTATGTTATTGGTGTTGATACTAAAAAAACTTTATTTAATGGAATGTATATAACCGCTTCTGAGCCTACTTATTCTTTTAGAACAGCTTATTATAATGGCAAAAGAATTCTTCTTTTAGGAGGGCTTGCTCATAAAACTGGTACACCTGTCACTTATGAACAAAGCTATGGCGCTTTAGAAAATTATGCTAAACAACTATATCCTAATTGTGAAATTTTATTTAGATGGGATACTCGTGACTGTATTACTTTAGATAAAATTCCTTACATTGGTCCTTTTTCTAACACAATGGATAATTTTTATGTTGGTACTGGTTTTAATAAATGGGGAATGACAACTTCTAATGTTGCTGCAAATATTGTTTGTGATATGATTTTAGGAAAACACAATAAATATGCCTACGTTTTTGATTCTACTCGTGTTAATCCTATAAAAAATAGAACTGAAGTTAAAAACATGCTTACTGAATCTGTTAATTCTCTTGCTATTAAAAAGTTTAAAGATTCAAATGTCGATTTTGATGATATTCCTAATAATTCAGGTGGAATTATAGATATTAATAATCAAAAAGTTGGTATTTACAAAGATACTTCTCGGAAATATTTTTGCTGTTAAACCTATTTGTACTCATTTGGGTTGCTTGCTTTCTTGGAACGATACTGATAAAACTTGGGATTGCCCTTGCCATGGTTCTAGATTCGATTTTATGGGGAAAAATTTATATGATCCTGCATTTAAAAATTTAGATATTTATGATTTAGGTTTATAATTTTTGTTATATTGCCTACATTTCAATATTTTTTTGAAATTTTTGAGTTTTTTATTGACTTATTTGCGTTGTTTTGCTACAATTTCTTTAAATTCATATATTTATATTATTATTTATTGAACTAGATTTCTTCTTTGCGATAAATCTAGTTCTTTTATAATTGGAGATGAGCTTATGAAAAATTTTAATTTAAATAATGGAATTATAGGTTTAGCTATTGGTGACGCATTGGGCGTACCAGCAGAATTTAAGTCAAGAGAAGAGCTAAAAAGATACCCTATTACAGATATGGTAGGAGATGGTACATATAATCTACCTGCTGGAACTTGGTCAGATGACACATCAATGACACTTGCAACAATAGACTCTATTATAAGTACAGGTACAATAACCCCAAATGATATGGCTAATAAATTTTTAAACTGGTTTAGAAATGCAGAATATACAGCAACTAATGAAACTTTTGATATTGGAAGAACAACTTTACAAGCACTTGCAAAATATGAACTAAAATTATATGATGCTAGTAATTGTGGCGAAGATAATGAATATAGTAATGGCAATGGTTCATTAATGAGAATATTACCTATTGCATATTATATCTACTATAAAGATGTTACAGATAATCAAGAAATTTATAATATAGTAAAACAAGTATCTTCAATAACACACGCACATGAGGTCAGTATATTAGGTTGTTATATATATGTAAGACTTGCATTAGAATTGTTGAACGGAAAAAATAAAACTGTTGCGGCTTGCACAGGTGGTCTATTAGGTATATATTATGGAATTAAAAATATTAAGAGTAGCTGGAAACAAAATTTGAAAAGATATGATTACATTGTTGAATTATGTGATAAATTTGATGAAACCATAAAAGATTAAAAGAACTAGACTATCTACATCTAGTTCTTTTTATATATGGTCGAGCTGACGAGAGTTTGCATTTCAAACTTGCTTATTTTCTAAAGTTTTAGAAATTTTTGAATGTAATTTAAATGCAGTTGAATTTTATTCAAATAACATTATAAATTATTTAAAAAATTGTTTATTTTTTCTACCATATCATTTGAGCTATCATATTCAATGAAATTATTTGTTATAAATTTCAAAGATGAGCTAAATTTTGCTCCTTTTTCATATATGCATAATATTGGTGTATTACAATAATCAGCCCATCCTAATTCTATGCCTAAACCAATAGCAGGCAAAGATACTTCTGCAATAACTAAATCATAATTTTCTATTATTTCTTTTGTTTTTACCAATTTATTTACTTCATCATGAGGAAAAAAGAAATTATGATTTGATAAAATTTTGGCATTTTTAATAGGTTCATATAATTTGGTTATGTAGTCAAATTTATTTGAATGTGCAACATATATATTCATAATTAAATTCCTTTCTAATTTTTATTTTTTATACCCAAACTTCTTCATTCTTTCTTTTTCATTAGTAGATAATTCTTTCAACCATTCAGATAAACCAGTACTATCATTATTTCTCAAAAATTCAAAATATTTTACTCTATCTTCTTTTGCTATAACAACAGGTGGTAAATTATTTTTTAGTAACTCATAATTTATAAGTAATCTACCCGTTCTTCCATTTCCATCTTCAAAAGGGTGTATCCTTTCAAACTCGATATGATATCTAGCAATTTTGGCAAAAATATCTTGTTCATCGTGATTATAATTGTATATATAATACATCATTAAGTTTGGTACTTTTTCAGGCTCTGGTGGAATATGCTCACTTCCTTGAATAAATACTTGTACAGTTCTATAACCTTCAATATCTTTAATATCTCTATTTATAGTTTCATTTAGTTTCTTTATAAATCTTTCATCAAATTCTTCCTTGTTTTGTAAATTTTTAAAAACTAATTCTAATGCTTTTTTATGATTTATAGCCTCATATATTTCCTTTGGCTCTTTTCCTTCAATTTTAAAGCTATTGTCATTGTAAAGAATAGCATAAGTTTCTGCATAAGTAAGTGTACTTCCTTCAATAGCATTTGAGTGATAAGTGCTTCTTGTAATTAAATCTTCTAAATACTCTTTGTTATTTAAAATAAATTCTAAAATACTCATAAATCCCCCTTTCTATAAGATATAAGTATATCACATTATATTGTTATTTTATAACAAAAAATTAAAAGAACTAGGCTATATACAGCTAGTTCTTTTTGTTTTTGGTCGAGGTGACAGGGATCGAACCTGCGACCTCATGGTCCCAAACCACGCGCGCTACCAACTGCGCTACACCTCGAAATAACATAAATTTGCTAAACGCTTATATATAATATCATATTTATTAGACAATTTCAAGAGTTTTTTAAAAAAAATTACGTATAAAAATTTTATAGCACAGATTTTATTAAAATTCCATGCTATAAACTTCCTTTCTAATTATAAATTATACAAATTACCATCAATTAAAAGTCTAGCTCTTTTTTGAGTCTTCTCATCAGCCTTTAAAGCATTCTCTAAAAACTCAGGATGATTAATTAAAAATTCTCTCATTGTATTATCTGGATCTTTAAAGAAACCATTTAACATTTCAAGTTGAGCCTCATTAATAATACCCATATCAAGAGCCTTTTTAAATAATTCTGTATCAACTTGAACTAAAGAAAGTGATTTTATTCCCTCTGCTTCAATTTTATCCTTTCCACCTTGCATTCTATCAACAACAACACATGACCAGCAAATATTAGCCCCTAAATTTTTTATTGCTGGAATCCAAGCTCTTATATAGCTAGATGCAACAGTTATTAAATCTGCAACATGTAAAACTTTTTTATTTTCTAATGATGTTACAACTTCTGTACTCTCAAAATTACTATCACTAATTACTGTGCTCAAATCTTTATAAATTGAAATATGAGGTTTTTTCAATAGATATGCAATTATATTTGAGAAAAACCAATCTCTTCTTTCCCCTCCTGAAACACAATCTATTTCTGATATATCTATATTGTCTTCAATGTATTTTAGCATTGTATCAATTACATTTTTATAGATTTCATTATTTTGATATTGTACTAAAACTTTTTCAAAAACCTTTTTAGGCAAAGTTATTTTATCAGCTAAACATTCATCTATAAAAGATAATAATTCAACTGCATCTTTTTCATTTCCATATACAAAATGTGTATTTATAAAATATGGACCTATCTTTCCTGAAGTATACCAAAATGGTTTATTTTCTTCGCAGAATCTAATTGCACTTGTTTCAAATAAATATGACATTATATCAGACATATTATTACCTCCTTTAAATTTTCTAAAATTATTGTAATTATAAAAATTTAAAAAGTCAATAAATATGTTGAAAAAATAGTGTAAAATGGTTTCGGATACTAGAAAAGAGAAACTCTTTTTTGATA
>CAMCQH010000034.1 GCA_945877035.1 uncultured Clostridium sp.
GTATAACAGAAGAACAATTAGAAACAATATTAGGAAAGTATGGAACAGTAAATAAAGAAGATGGAACAATAGTAGGAATAACAACAGAGAAAGGATATGAAATATTATTAAAAGATATTTATGGAGGCGAAACAGTAGCAGAATCAGTTCCAGATGGAGCAATAGTAACTCCAGTCAATGATATAACAACATGGTTAAAAACAGGTGAAATATCAAAACAATATTCATATACAACTATAGAACAAGTAATTGCAGATAGTGCTTGTACAGAAAGTTTGATGAAAAATGAAAATGCGATGAAATATCTTGCAAGATCAACAGAATTTGCAGATGCAATATGTTCAAGTGAAACAACAATGACATCTTTAGGAAAGTCTGCATATGTAGATGATACTGTGCTAAATAGTGATATATGGTTTAATAAATGTCTCGAATCACAGTATTACGATAAAGTATTTAAAGATGTTCGTATGATACATGCTGGCGCATATGAAACCATCGCAATGAGTTTTACAAACAGGACAATTACCACAAATTCCGATGGAAATGTAAATTATCCAATTCCAAATGGAACATATACATTTACTGGATCGGTTAGCGGACAGTCATTTACTATAACGATTACAAGTGATACAACAGATGTGTGGGTTATGCCTGAAGGTGCGCTGTATTGGTATGGAAATTACATTATACCATTTGAAACTACTGCATATCATATGGATAACCAAAATGATTATGAAGAAGGGTATCTTCAAAATCCTACAATTAATGATAGTACTAATATGTTGACAATTACACAAAATAATTCAAGTAAAAATGTAGTAGGTCAATATTTTACGAAAGATGTAATTAATTTCTCAAATTATACAAGCATAAAAATACAAGTTGATTATGCCGAAATAGTTCCTAGAACAACAGAAGCGTATCAAGGAATTGGTTTTATAATTGTTCCTGAAAAAAAGAACAATTACTCTAAAACTACTATAGGATGGGTAGTTAATCAAAACGGTTCTAGCGTAACGGCTACAATTAACAATAAACTATGTGAATATGATGGTATCAAAGATATCACAGGTAACTTATATTTTGGATTATATATTAGAAATCAGGGTATTTTAAAAGTTTCTAAAATATGGCTTGAATAATCACTATTTAGTACATATACTTGCTTTTTATAGTCAAGAAAGTTGAGAGGTAGATAAAATTCTTATATTAACTATAAAATAAATAACAAATCTTTAAAATAAAAAAGTTATTTCTCTTTTACGAAATAACTTTTTTAAGTTGTAACCACAAAAGAAAATTTAAGTGCACAAAATCTTGATTTTTAACAAATTTTAGAGTATAATTTTTTAGAACTAAAAAGAGAAAGAAATCCAAATAAAAAAGGAGAGAAACAAGAATGAAAGCAATAGAAATAAGAAATAAATACCTAAACTTTTTCAAAAATCATGGACATGTAGTAATTCCATCAGCACCACTAATACCAGAAAACGACCCATCAGTATTATTCAATACAGCCGGAATGCAACCACTAGTACCATATCTATTAGGAGAAAAACACCCACTAGGAACACGATTAACAGACTATCAAAAATGTGTAAGAACAAATGATATAGATGAGGTTGGAGATAATAGACACCTAACATATTTCGAAATGTTAGGAAACTGGTCATTAGGAGACTATTTTAAAGAAGAATCAATTCAAATGAGTTTTGATTTCTTAACAAAAGAACTACAAATACCAGTAGAAAAACTATCAGTAACAGTATTTGCAGGAGATGAAGACTGCCCAAGAGATGAGCTAGCAGCAGAATGTTGGAAAAAAGCAGGAATACTAGATGGACACATTTATTATTATGGAAAAGATGATAACTGGTGGATAGCAGGAGAAGAAGGACCATGTGGACCAGATACAGAAATGTTCTACGATACAGGAAAACCAGCATGTGGACCAGAATGTCAACCTTCATGTGACTGTGGTAAATATGTTGAAATATGGAACAATGTGTTTATGGAATACTTTAAAGACAAAGATGGAAATTACACAAAATTATCACAAAGAAATGTTGATACTGGTTTAGGGTTAGAAAGAATGACAATGCTATTACAAGGAAAAGAAACACCATTTGACACTGAAATTTTTAAACCAGTAATGGATAAACTAGTTGAATTAGAAAATGTAGATATAATAGAAAGCAGAAGAATAGTAGCAGAGCATTTACGTTCAAGCATGATGATAATATCTGATGGCGGAAAACCAAGTAATGTTGACAGAGGATATGTTTTAAGGAGATTAATTCGTAGAATGGTTAGACATATGAACAAACTACAAATAAATCTAGATGAAATATCAACTTTAATAGATATAAATGTGGAAAACTTAAAAGAAATGTATCCAGAATTAGAAAAAAATGCTGAAATGATTAAAACAGTAATTATAGAAGAAAAGAACAAATTTGTAAAAACTTTAGCACATGGTGAAAAAGAATTCCAAAAAGAAATGAATAAAGCAAAAGGACAAGGAAAAACTATGATGGATGGACAAATAGTATTCAAATTATATGACACATATGGATTTCCACCAGAAGTAACAAAAGAATTAGCAGAAGAAAATGAAATGACAGTAGATATGAAAAAATTTGATGAACTATTTAAGGCACATCAAGAAAAATCAAGAATGGGTTCAGAACAAAAATTTAAAGGTGGTTTAGCTGAACAAAATGATGTAACAATTGCATATCATACAGCAACACATTTACTAAATGCAGCATTAAAACAAGTATTAGGACCAGATACTCATCAAAGAGGTTCAAATATTACAGTAGACAGAATGAGATTTGACTTCAACTGTGACCACAAAATGACAGATGAAGAAAAACAAAAAGTAGAAGGTTTAGTAAATCAATGGATAAAAGAAGCAATACCTGTAACAATAGAAGAAATGAAAAAAGAAGATGCTGTTAAGTCAGGTGCAGAATGTATGTTTATTGAAAAATATCCAGATGTTGTTACAGTATATTCAATAGGTGATGTTTCAAAAGAATTATGTGGTGGGCCTCATGTAAAAAACACATCTGAACTTGGAACATTTAAAATTAAAAAAGAAGAAGCAAGCTCTGCAGGAGTAAGAAGAATAAAAGCAATATTGGAGAAATAAAAAAATAGGGATTGGGGGCCAGGTCTGTAATCCCTAAAAAGGAGAAAATTAAAAATGGAAGATTGTTTATTTTGTAAAATAATAAAAGGAGAAATACCTTCAAGCAAGGTATATGAAGATGATGAAATATTAGCATTTAATGATATAAATCCAGCAGCACCAATTCATATATTGGTTATACCTAAAAAACATATAACATCATTAGCACATATGGAAAAAGAAGATGAAGCAATTGTTGGAAAAATCTATGGTGTTATAAATAAAATAGCTGAAGAAAAAGGTTTTAAAGATAGTGGATATAGGGTAATAGTTAATTGCGGCAAAGATGCAGGACAAGAAGTAATGCATTTACATTTTCATATATTAGCTGGTGCAAAGTTTGGAGATAAAATAGTATAACATAATTTTATAAAAAGTAGTAAAAATTTTCTAAACAAATTGTAAATTATAATCACATATGCTATAATAAATATAGAGTAAAATTGTACGGAGGTAAAAATGATGAAACAAAAATCAAATAAAAAGCACATGACAAAAAAGCCTAAATAGGCAAATTTTTAAAAAATTATGTAAATAAATCAACAAACTAACTTGTACCCCTGTCGTTTAGCTAAAGCAATTGCTTGTTCTACAGTAATTTCTTTAGAAGTAGGTAACTGATTGTAATGTGAATAAAGTTCTTTATCATAGCAAACTTTATCTTGCAAAATGTGATAAATAACAGTCATAAGCATGCGAGCAACAGCAATGATAGCTTTCTTATGACCACGACGCATTTTGATATTTTTGTAACGGTTACTAATTTCAGGATTATCTTTAGATTTTAAAGCAGCTAAACCACATTGTACAAGTAAAGGTTTAATATAACAACCAGCTTTAGAAATACGAACAGACTTCTTTTTACCAGCACTTTCATTGTTTGTAGGAGTAAGTCCAGCCCAAGAACATAAATGTTTGCTTGTAGGAAAAGCAGAAACATCATTACTAACTTCAGAAATGATACGAATAGCAGTTAACTTTGAATTAATACCAGGAATAGTTTGTAAAAGAGCAATTTCATGCTCATAAGGTTTAGCTAATTCATATATAATTTTTTCTAAATTAGCTTTACAAAGTTGCAAACTATCATAATGTTGCTCAATAATTTTTAGTTTATCAGCTTGTTCTTGGGTAATAACTCCATCAATAGCTAAAGCAATATCATCAGCTTTAGATAGCATACTCTTGTGAAGAAGTGGTTCAACATCAAAATTAGTATCAGAAGGATTTTCTAATATTTTGGTAAGTATTTTTTGAGCAGATTTACCATTAATATCAGAAACAACATTAGCAAGCTGGATGTTAGAAGTAGTAAGACAATTTTGAGTACGTTGAGTTTCACTAGTAGTTAAATTAGTTAATTTGCAATAATAACGACATAAATCACGAAGTTGCCTAATACAAAGGTTAGGAATAAAACTGGAAACCACTAAATCATGTTTAAATAAATCAGCAATCCATTTAGCGTCTTTTTTATCAGTCTTTTTACCACGGATAGCTTTAACATATTTAGGGTGAGCAATAATAACATTACAAGAATCTTCAAGTATATTAAATACAGGGTGCCAATATTTTCCAGTAGACTCCATGCAAACATCTTTGCAAGAGTTTGAGTTCAACCACTCAAGCAATTCACGAAGACCTTTCGTGAACGTAGAAAAACGTTTGGATTGATAAGTTGTAACATTGTTATTGTCAGTTTTAGCAATACAAGCAACAACAAAATCTTTATGAACGTCAATACCGCAACAAGTTTTAAAAACAATCTTAAGCATAAAAACAGTCTCCTTTCTTTTAAATTAGCTGATAGAAAGACATTGACTGTTAATCTAGCTAGACTACGAGTAGACTCAAAGATAATGATACGGGCTTAAAATCCCACTTAGTTGTGCTTGAAAAGATTAACTACACATATAATTATTCGGTCAGTTTCGTTAAAAACTGCACACTCACCTCCCCGTGGTTTGTAGTATATCTTTTATCAACTAAGATAAGTATAACAAATTTTTCCGCGAAAGTCACGTTTCATACCGTGTTGTGCCTTGAGCGGAGCGAAAGGAATGGATTATAATTATGTTTGAGAGTAAATATAGTAAAGTTTTAACAATTATATTAGTGGTAGTTATAATAGCAATAGTTGGATTACTAGGATTTTTAGCATTTGATTATATACAACAATATAACTCAACAAAACAAGCATCTGATTTTGTTGAAGATTACCAAGGAGATATTACTACAACAGAAGAACAAAATGTTACTGAAACTATTCCAGAAGAAAATGTTGAGTTAGGAGAAATAAATGAAGTTTTAACAGGAAATAATAATTCAAGTGAAACAACAAGTACATCAACTAAGAAAAAATATAAAGGTTTTACAGTAGTAGGAACTATGAAAATACCTGATATAAATCTTGAATATCCAATAGTAGAAGAAGTAACAACAAAAGCATTAGAAACAGCATTAATAGCTTTATATCCAAGTGGTGATAGCTTAAATTTACCAGGAAATACTGTTGTAATAGGACATAATTATAGAAATGGAACATTTTTTTCAAATCTAAAAAAATTATCTAATGGTGCTAAAATTTATGTAACAGATTATAGAGGAAAAAGTGTAACATATCAAGTTTATAATAAATTTGAAGCAAATCAAGATGATACATCATTTTATACAAGAGATACAAATGGTTTAGCTGAATTAACATTATCAACTTGTACTGATGCAAGTAATGATCAAAGAACAATTATTTTTGCAAAACAAATTTAATAAAAATAGGGATTAGGAGCCAGGTTTCAAATCCCTATTTTTTCTAAATCTATTATTGATTTTTATGTAAAATTATGTTAAAATAGTTTCATAAAAAATAGTAGGAGGTTGAGTAAATGGAAGAAAAACGGATTAGAAAATTTAAAAATTGGCAAGAGCGTTTAGCCAAAAGAATTGAAACAAAGATAGGGTTGAAATTAGATTCTATTAGCTATATTGAATATCTGCCAGGAGCTAAAAAGGATTATAAAACTGGAAAAATTATTGTAGAGGAATTTTCACAAATATCTATTCCGGGCTCAGTTATCAAAATAGCAAAATACAAAAAAAGAATAAATGTAATTTTCAACTTCAAAGGTTGTATAAAGGAGTCTGACAAAAAGGCAATTAATGCAATTTTGAAAACACAATACTTTGTATCTGAGAACAGCATAAAATATTCTGTTAATCCGCAAAATAAAAATTCTATTTAATCAAGAATGGCAAAAGTTATAGTTTTATAACTTTTGCCTACTTTATTTTTATTATTAAATTTCAAAAAAACACTTTTAAAATAGCAAAAAATGTTATACAATATACGAAAAGTAAAAAAAAACGAGGAGAAATATATGAATAAAAAATGGCAAGTATATGAATCTAATGAAAAAGAAATTAATAAAATATCAGAAAAATATAATGTAAATAGATTATTATCAACAATACTTGTAAATAGAAAAATTAAAGAAGAAGATATAGAAGTATTTTTAAATCCAACAAGGAACAACTTTCATAATCCATTTTTAATGCCAGACATGGAAATAGCTGTTGAACGAATAATAAAAGCTATAAAAAACAATGAAAAAGTTATAATTTTTGGAGATTATGATGTAGATGGAATTACAAGTATAACAGTATTAAAAAGTTTTTTAGAAGATAGAGGAATACATGTAGACCAATATATTCCAAATAGATTAGAAGAAGGCTATGGGCTGAACAAACCAGCTATTGATGAAATAGCTAAAAATAATTACAATTTAATGATAACAGTAGACTGTGGGATTTCAGGAATAGAAGAAATTGAATATGCAAATTCTTTGGGACTAGAGACAATAGTAACAGACCATCACGAAGTAGGAGATAAACTTCCAAATGCACTTGCTGTTGTAGATGCAAAAAGAAAAGATAATCGATATCCATGCAGAGATTTAGCAGGAGTTGGTGTTGTATTCAAATTAATACAAGCAATTGGAATTAAATTAGGTTTAGAAGAAAAAGAGTATTTAAAATATTTAGATATTGTATGTGTAGGAACAATATCAGATATAGTGCCATTAGTAGATGAAAATAGAGTAATTGCTAAACTTGGATTAATGTTAGTTAAGCAAACAAAAAATATAGGATTAAAATCTTTATTAATGTCATCAGGATATAAAAATATAGATTCAAACACAATATCATTTGGGGTAGCTCCAAGAATAAATGCATGTGGAAGAATGGGACATGCAGATGAAGCATTGAAATTATTTTTATCAAAGGATATTTATGAGGTAAATGAACTAACAAAAAAATTAAATAATTATAATACATTAAGACAAGAAAAAGAAAGAGCAATTTATGAAGATGCAATAAATCAAATAGAATCAAATAGATTAAATGAAAAAAATGCAATAATAATTGCAGGTGAAAATTGGCACCATGGTGTAATTGGAATAGTATCTTCAAAAATTACAGACTTATATTTCAAACCAAGTATTTTATTGTGTTATGAAGATGATTTGGCAAAAGGCTCAGGTAGAAGCATACCAGGATTTGATTTACATGAAGCATTAATGAAATGCCAAAATACAATAGATAGATTTGGTGGTCACGCTATGGCTATAGGAATAACGATAAAAAGAGACAAATTTGAAGATTTTAAAAAAGAATTTGAAGAAGTTGCAAAAGAAGCAAAAATAGATGAAATTATTCCTATTATAAATATAGATGCTAAAATCAATTTGAGCGAAATTAATAAAGAAATGGTGGCAAGTTTAAAACAACTAGAACCATTTGGAGAAGGGAATAAAAAACCAATATTTGCTTTTAAAAATTTAAAAATAGATTCAATAAGAGCATTGTCAGAAGGAAAACATATTAAGATGACTTTAAAAGATGGGAATACTATTGTGAATGCTATTGGATTTAATTTAGGATATTTGGCTGATGAATATAAAATTGGTGATAAAATTGATGTGGTTGGAACTTTGGAAATTAATAGCTTTAATGGA
Source organism: uncultured Clostridium sp. (assembly GCA_945877035.1). GTDB lineage: Bacteria > Bacillota > Clostridia > TANB77 > CAG-508 > CAG-269. The sequence goes on from CAMCQH010000034.1 coordinate 8,212, forward strand.
GTTGATAATTTGCAGATTAATATTAAAGATGTGATGAAATCAATTTAGAAAATAAGAGGTGAAACAAGATGCAAGAAAGCAATAAAGAAATAACAATACAAGATGTAATAGCAAAAAAGAAAGAAACAACAAAAAGAGTTGATAGTAAACAAATAATGAAAGCCTATAATTATGCCGTAGAACATCATGGTGACCAAAAAAGGCGTTCGGGAGAGCCATATATAATACACCCAATAAATGTTGCATATATTTTAGCAGGTGTAGGCTTAGATGAAGCAACAATATGTGCAGCACTTTTGCATGATGTTGTAGAAGATACAGAAGCAACAGATGAAGATTTAAGAAGAGATTTTGGAGAAGAAATTGCAGATATGGTTGCAGGTGTTACAAAACTTGGTGAAATGCAATTTTCATCAGTTGAAGAACAACAGGCAGAAGATTACAGAAAAATGTTTTTAGCAATGGGAAAAGACATCAGAGTAATAATAATAAAACTTGCAGACAGACTTCATAATATGAGAACTCTAAAATTCTTAAAAAGAGAAAGACAAATAGCAAATGCAAAAGAAACAATGGAAATATATGCACCACTTGCAAATCGTTTAGGTCTATATTCTATGAAATGGGAGCTAGAAGATTTATCATTTAAATATCTATATCCAGAAGAATATCATGAATTAGTTGAAGGAATAGACAAAAAGAGAGAAGAAAGACTAAAATTTATAGAAAAAATAATGGATGATATACGAGTTCAACTAAAAAAACAACACATAGATGCTGAAGTAACAGGAAGAGCAAAGCATTTATATAGTATATATAGAAAAATGCAAAGAGACAATAAAACACTAGACCAGATATATGATTTATTTGCACTTCGTATATTAGTTAATTCAGTAAAAGACTGCTATGCTGCATTAGGTGTAGTGCATGAATTATATAGCCCAATGCCAGGAAGATTTAAAGACTATATAGCAGTTCCTAAACCAAATATGTATCAATCAATACACACAACACTTTTAGGGGAAAAAGGAACTCCATTTGAAGTACAAATACGTACATGGGATATGCATAGAATAGCAGAATACGGAATTGCAGCACACTGGGCATATAAAGAAGCAAGTTATTTTGGAAAGAAACAAGCTGTAAAAGTTGAAGAAGACAAATTGGCTTGGCTAAGGGAATCATTAGAATGGCAAAAAGACATGCAAGACCCACAAGAATTTTTAGAAACTTTAAAAACAGAATTATTTGAAGATGAAGTTTATGTATTTACACCAAAAGGAGCAATAAAAGTTTTACCAAGAGGAGCAACACCAATAGACTTTGCATATTCAATACACGAAGAAATTGGAAATCATATGACAGGATGTAAAATCAACAGTAAAATGATGCCAATAATTACACAATTAAAAAGTGGAGATATAATAGAAGTAATAACATCAGACAACTCAAAAGGACCAAGCAGAGACTGGCTTAAATTTGTAAAAAGTACAAAAGCTAAAAACAAAATTCAAGGTTGGTTTAAAAAAGCAGAAAGAACAGAAAATATAGAAAAAGGAAAAGAACTAATAGAAAAAGAAATAAAAAGAATAGGAATTGCTCGTACAGATTTATTAAAAACAGAATACATTGAACCTATGCTAGACAGATATAAATATAAAAACTTAGAGGAAATGTATGCAGCAGTTGGATTTGGAGCAAATTCAGCAGTAAAAGTTATTGCGAAAATGTTACAAGAATACAGAAAAGAACATGAAGAAGAAAACATAGAAGAGAAGATAGAAAAATTAAATACACAAAAAACAAGAAAACAAAAGCCATCAAGTTCAGGAATTGTAGTAAAAGGAATAGACAACTGTTTAGTTAAATTATCAAAATGCTGTAATCCACTTCCAGGAGATGAAATAATAGGATATATCACAAAAGGAAGAGGAGTATCAGTTCATAGAAAAGATTGCGTAAATGTAAAAGATTTATTAACTGAAGAAAACAGAATAATAGATGTAAAATGGTATGAAGAAGCAAAAGAAAACTATAATGTAAATATAGAAGTTTTGGCAAATGACAGAAGTGGATTATTGGTGGATATTTTAAATCAAATAAGAGATACTAAGGCATTGCTTATGGGAGTTAATACTAAGACTACAAAAGAAAGAATTGCAATAATTGACCTTAATATTGAAGTAGAAAATATTGAAGAATTAAATAAAGTAATTAGGGCTATCAAAAAAGTTGATAGTGTTTACGAAGTTAGGAGATAGATTATGATTTTAAAAGAACTAAAGATAGATACTTGGATAGGTGATCCAACAAATTGTTATATAATATTTGATGAAGAAAGCAAAGAAATAATGGTAATAGACCCAGCAGGTGATGTAGATAAAATAGAAGATTTAATAAAAAATGTGTTTAAAGGAAAATTGAAATATATCTATTTAACACATTGCCATGGTGACCATATAGGGGGAGTAACAGAACTAAAAAAACGTTGTGGGGGAAAAATTTTAATTCATAGAATAGATGCAAAAGGACTAAATGATGTTGCTATAAATTTATCAGAATATATAGGATTACCTGAAATAGAACTTGAAGCAGATTCTAGAATTGATGATAATGACTTAATACATTTGGGAAATTTAGAATTTAGAGTAATTCATACTCCTGGACATACAGCAGGAAGTACATCACTTTATTGTGAAAAGGAAAAATGCTTATTCTCAGGTGATACAATTTTTGCAGGAACATGGGGAAGAACTGATTTACCGACATCAAGTTTACAGGATATAATGGATTCTATTTTGAATAAAATATTAATATTACCAGATGATACTTTTATTTATCCAGGACATGGAAAAGCAACAATGCTTAAAGATGAAAAGCCTATTTATCTTGAATTAAAGCCTAAAATGTGGTAAAATACCAAAAGGAGATGAAATAAATGAATAAAACAGAACCAAGAACATTACCAGGATTTATGGAACTAATGCCAAATGAACAAATATTATTTGAACAGATGAAAGAAAAAATAGAAAAAACATATCAAAAATTTGGATTTTTACCACTAGATACACCAATACTAGAATTATCAGAAGTATTGCTTGCAAAAGCTGGTGGAGAAACAGAAAAACAAATATATAGATTTGACAAAGGTGATACTGATATATCAATGAGATTTGATTTAACAGTACCACTTGCAAAATATGTAGCAAAAAATTATGGAAATTTAAGCTTTCCATTTAGAAGATATCAAATTGGAAAAGTGTATCGTGGAGAAAGAGCACAAAAAGGAAGATTTCGTGAATTTTATCAATGTGATATAGATATTATTGGAGATGGAGAATTAAGTGTAATAAATGATGCAGAATTACCTAGTGTTATATATAATGTTTTCACAGAATTAGGATTTGAAAATTTTACAATTTGTATTAATAATAGAAAAATTTTAAATGGATTATTTGAAAGCTTAGAACAAAAAGAAAATGGCACAGAAATATTAAGAATAATAGATAAAATAGAAAAAATAGGAAAAGAAGCGGTAATTGAAGAATTAGAAAAAATTGAAGTTTCAAAAGAATCAATTAGCAAAATAATGAATTTCATAGAAATAGATGGAACAACTGATGAAAAGCTTCAAAAATTACAAGAGTTAAATATACAAAACGAAACTTTTCAAACAGGACTTGCGGAATTAACACAAGTTGTTAAATATGTAAGAATATTTGGAATTCCAGAGTCAAACTTTAAAGTAGATTTAACAATTGCAAGAGGTTTAGATTATTACACAGGAACAGTTTATGAAACATTTTTAAATGAATATAGAGAGCTTGGAAGTGTATGTTCAGGTGGAAGATATGAAAACTTGGCAGAACATTATACAGATAAAAAATTGCCAGGGGTAGGAATATCAATTGGTTTAACAAGATTATTTTATAAGTTAAATGAAATGAATTTGATAAATGCTGACAAAAAATCTGTTTCAGATGTATTGATAATTCCAATGTTAGAAGATTTAAGTATTCCAATAGAAATTGCAAATAATTTAAGAATTAATGGAATTAATACAGAAATTTTCTTAAATGATAAAAAATTAAAGGCTAAAATGAAGTATGCTGATAAACTTGAAATTCCTTATGTTATAGTTGTTGGAGAGGATGAGGTTAAATCAGATGTTGTTAAAATAAAAAATATGAAAACAGGAAATGAAACAGAGTGCCAAATTCATAATATTTCACACGTAATAAGATTATTTATTGATAATAATTAAAATTATTTGTCGAATTTTGCGATGAGTTTTACATAAAAATATCAGAAAAATATTTACAAAAGTCACTATATGTGGTATAAATAGACTACACTATTTATTTCATATAGTGACTTAAGTTTTTAAATCAAAAAAATTTTGTTCAAAATTAAAATCAAGAAAAATCCCAAAACGACTAAAAAATTAGGAAAGAAGGCGATAATATTAAATAACCATTATTTTATCTAAAAATGATGAGAGTTATAACAAAATTATGAATTAAACTACAAAATTAATATTGACAAATTAATTATTACATATTATAATAAAGGAGATGAAACTATTATAGAAATATTTACAATTAAAGAATATAATTTATATAAAGAAAAATATGGAAATTATAAGCAAAATTTTTTGAATGATAATGAAACTGAATATCAGTTATTAGAAGTAAATAATCCACATGACAAAATATGCAGGAAGGCACTAGATAAGAAAAAAGATGCAGTAAAGATAATAAATAGAATTTTAAAAGATGGCGAAAAAATATCAGAAAATGAAATCGAAAAATATACTAGTAGTTATATATCTGATGAATTAAGAAATTCAGAGTCAGATGTAGTGTATAAACTAAAAAATGAAAATGTATTTTTTCTTATTGAACATCAAACAAAAATAGATTATTCGATGCCATACAGAATATTAAAATATGAGTTAAATGTAATAGATAGTGTATCAATTGATAACAAATATATAGGCAAAGAATATAAATATTCATTAGTAATCCCAATAGTCTTATATACAGGGAAAGAAAAGTGGGATGCAAAACTTGATTTAAGAAGTATGCAATATAAATGGAGCAAATATTTAGGACAAGAGCTATCAAGATACAATATTTTAGACATTAATGAAATAAGTGATAGTGAACTGTTAGAAGAAAAATCAATAATAAGTAAAATAATGTTAATAGAAAAATCTAAAACAGAAGAAGAATTATGTAAAAATTTGAGTAAAATATATAGCGAAATAAATAATAATAAAGCAATATATACAAAAGAAGAAAAGAAATTTTTAAATAAAGCAACAGGAGTATTAGCATTAAATATACTTGGAGAAAAGAAAGCTAAAGAAATCTTAAATAATATAAATGTAGGAGGTGATGGAGATATGTTAGCTGTATTTGATATGATAAGAGAAGAAAAGTTAAAAGATATTAATATAGGTAGAAAAGAAGGTAGACTTCAGGCTAAAATTGAGGATATAAAAAATATGCTAAAAGAAAAACTACCAATTGATTTAATATCAAGAATAACAGGGGTTAGTGAAGAAGAAATAGAAAAATATAATAAATTAAAATAAATAAAAAATACCCAATAGGAATTATTCCCATTGGGTATTTTTTAATAATTTTTATCTATATGAATAATAATTTGTTTCAACAATTCTTTATCCTCTTTAGAAATATTTTTTATATAATCCATTAAAGTAGTATCTAAAGTTGGCTCTTTAAAAGTCAACAGATCTGAAAAAATATAGTTAGGAGAAACTTTTAAAAAGTTGCATAGATTTAATATAGTAGTAATACTACCAACATTTCTTCCATTTTCTATATTTCGTAATAAATCAATAGAAATATCAATATTTTCAGCTACATATTCTTGCGTATATTTTTGAGATAATCTGGATTGTTTGAATTTTTTTCCGATTGTTTTTAAAACATCATCACTTGTAATTAACAAATAAAACACCTACTTTCTTAAAGTACATAATCATAATAACATCTGTGAAAAATAATAAAAAGTGAGTAAAAGTAATTAAAAAATAATTATAAGAGATAAAAATACATGAAAGTAATTAATTTTATTCATACAAAATGTTGACAAAAAAATTTTGTTATATTAAAATAAATTATATAAAAAAATAAAAAAAAGAAAAGGAGACGAAACAAATGAAAAAATGTCGAAAAAACCCTAGAGGTATAACGCTAATAGCGTTAGTAATTACAATCATAGTTTTATTGATATTAGCTGGGATATCAATACAAGCTATAACAAACAAAGGAATATTTGCACAAGCAGAAAATGCAAAAAAAGCATCAGAGATAGCAAACATAAAAGAACAAATACAAATGAAAATTTATCAAACAGAATTATTTAATGTAGGAAGTATATCAGACCAAGAATTAAAATCAATATTAGAAGATTATGGAACAATACAAT
>CAMCQH010000035.1 GCA_945877035.1 uncultured Clostridium sp.
TGATTATCATAAGTTGTATAATAATAAATACCCTTATTAGTATTACAACAAGATGTATAAAGTGTTATCTCATATTTGCCATCCTCAACCTCACAACAGCCTCTTTGTTGGTCAACTGAATTAAGAATATGGAAAAATTGACTAACACTTTCTTTTTCACCATCTCCAGAAATTGAATTCATTTTTGTAAATGCTACTCTTACAAACCTAGATTGTGATGATAAATCTCCTGGAAGTCCTATTGCTCCCATTCCACGACTATATTGATTTAAATCTAAGCCTTTTGCAAATGTATTTTCTGGTATTTTTGTTGATAAATTTCTATAATTATTTAGCGCAAACATTTGCTTATCAAATGGCGGGTTGTTTGTTAATACTCCTACTGGATTATCATATATTTTAATTCCTTCTTTTACTGATTCTACTACTATACATTCTTCTTTATCTGCAATAATCCAATGTAATTGTGCTACTGGTAATTTATTATTAAATTGCTCATTTAAAATATTGGTTTTTTCAACTAACTTACGAGCTTCTTTTACTGTAGAGCATTGACACAATATCCAAGGAATAAATTCAAATTGTGCTACATTGTCTTTTCCTTCCGCTTCTTCTCTGTAAAATGCATTACCTACAAAATTCAAACCTGCAATTCCTAAACCTTTTTCATTTACTGCATCATAATATAAAGGAAAATCTTCTACTACATGTGCCATACCTATCATCGCATAATGTTTTTCAATTACTCCTTCTTTTCTAAAATTAAATAAATAATTTCTTGGTGTTATTGTAACCTCATCTCCATATGAAAATTCGTAATCTAATGTACGACCAAAATAAAAATCTTTTGTTTTATAAGTTGCTGCTGTGCACATATTTTATTCCTCCCAATTATTTTATTACTTTTGATAAGTATATTATATTCTATTTCTTAGAAAAGTCAATTATCTTTTCCCAAGGAAGATTTTCTTTACCAAAATGTCCATAGTTTGTTGTTTGTCTATAAATTGGTCTTTGCAAATCTAAATAATTTATTATTCCCCTTGGTGTTAAGTCAAATATATCTTTTATTTTATTCATAATTTCTTCTTCAGGAATAATGTTTGTCCCATAAGTATTAACATATATTGCTACTGGTTTTGCTACTCCTATACTATAAGCAAGTTGTATTTCACATTTTTTTGCATATCCATTTGTTACTACATTTTTTGCAATAAATCTTGCCATATAAGAAGCTGACCTATCTACTTTTGTTGCATCTTTTCCTGAAAAAGCTCCACCACCATGTCTTGCAAATCCACCATAAGTATCAACTATTATTTTTCTTCCTGTTAATCCACTATCTCCTAATGGGCCTCCTATTACAAATCTTCCAGTTGGATTTATAAAATATCTTGTATTATTATCTAACAACTCATTTGGTACTATTGGTTTTATAACTTTTCCTATTACATCTTTTTTTAAAGTTTCCATATCTACTTCTGGTAGATGTTGTGTTGAAACAACTATTGTATCTACTCTTACTGGTTTTTCATCCTCATATTCAACTGTAACTTGAACTTTTCCATCTGGTCTTAAATAATTTATTATGTTTTCTTTTCTTACTTGTGTTAATCTTTTCGCTAATTTGTGAGCTAACGAAATAGGAAGTGGCATTAACTCTTTTGTTTCATCACAAGCATATCCAAACATTATGCCTTGGTCTCCTGCTCCTTCTGATTCAACATTTTCTCCCTCTTTATCTTCTAATGATTTGTCTACTCCTTGTGCTATATCAGGAGATTGTTTAGATAAATTTATTCTTATTGAACAAGTTTTATAGTCAATATCATATTCGCTATTTTCGTAACCAACTTCTTTTATGGTATCTCTTACAACTTTTTCAATGTCTACATCTGCTGTTGATGTTATCTCTCCTGTTATATAGATTTCCCCTTTTCCTGCAACTGTTTCACACGCTACTCTTGCATTTTTGTCCTCTTTTAAATAGCTGTCTAAAATACTATCTGATATATAATCACATAGCTTGTCTGGGTGTCCTTCTGTGACACTCTCTGATGTAAATAATTTTCTCATGTTCATCAATCCTTTCATATAATAAATTTTATATATGTTTCAAGGATATCATATACTACGCCTTTTTCTTTTACTGAATAGTTGGCATCTTTAAATCCATTTTTTATATAGAATTCTTTTCTCTTTTTTCTCTGTTCATAGTTATTGCTACTTTTATCCATTTGTTCAATGCATAAAATAATTCTATGTTTTGTGTATGTTTGCTTTATAAATTCTAATATTTTACTGCCATATCCTTTTCCTCTGGTTTCTTTGTCAATAGCTAGATAAAATATAAATACAATATCTTTATAATAAATATTATATATTAGTCCAATAAACTTTTCGTTATCATAAATTCCGTAAAAATGTGCTTTGCTTTTTCTTGCTAATTTTTTTAATAGTCAAATTGGTATTCTTTCTTCTTTTGGAAATGCTTCATTATATAATTTTATTACTTTTTTATTGCATTCTCTATTATTTTTTATATCTAAAAAATTTAAGTTGTTCATTTGAGTTCTCCCTCGTTGTTAGTATTTTAATAAAAGTTATTATTTATTCATTGTCTTTCAAAAATTTTAAAAGATCGCTAAAAGCGACCTCCATTGTTAATTAATTCATTATAATACCATGATTCAAATGAATTTTTAGGTTCAGGAGTAACATAGATTATTCCGTTTTTCATTGCATATTGATTATCATCACTCTGTACTTGCTCCATAATATTTTCTTCTTCATTTTTATTTCCATAGTATTTACAATTCATTCTTATACCTCCTGCCATTTGGCTTGGTGACATGACTACGTGTTTCAATAGTTATATATTAACATAAGTTTACCATAATTTCAACTAATATTGCTTATTTTCTCCACATATTCTATGTCTTCTATCTTTGAAATTGCAAAACATTTCTTTCCTAAATCTTTAAGTGAAGCTCCAATATGATACAATTCTTTATTATCTATTACTATAAATCTATCATGAAATTTATTTGTTCTCGCTATCTTTAATGTTGGATATTGCTTATTAAATTTTTGTACATCTAATTTTGTTAAATCACTATTTTGTGATGTTAATATAACTACTTCAACATCTTTATTTTTCTTTTGTAATATTTTTAAAATGCTGTCATCTACATAATTGTCTATAATTAAGATTTTATTTTTAGCTGTTTTTATAATGTCTATTATTAGACTATAAGCATCATAAATTTGTCCATCAAAAAATACTTTTTGCTTAAATTCTTTTTCTTTATCTTTTTGCAATTCATTAAATACTTGGTCAAATTTTTTGTCATGTTCTAATAATTTATATTCAACATTTGTTAATCTTTGAAATACTTGTCCATTTGTTGCTATAAATTTTCGCATTTCTACAAAGGCATTCATAATATTTATGCTTACTTGAATAGCTATATCATTTTTTAATAAACCTGAAAGCATTGCTATTCCTTGTTCTGTAAACACATATGGTAAATATGTTTTTCCTCTATGTTTACGGTTTTCGTTTTTGGAACTGGTCGCAATTTGCGACCAGTTATTTTTCTGTTCTAAACTTGAGGTTGCAAATTGCGACCTCAAGTTTTCTGTTTCATTTTCAGTCAATTGAAAGCAAAAATTTTCAGGAAATCTCTCAATATTTCTTCTTACAGTTTCGTTTATACGTTTAGTTTGATAATGATATAACATAGCCACATCACTATCTAACATTACTTGTTTTCCACGTATAGTATAAATCAAATTTTTTATATCTTCGGTTTCATATTTTACTACATTTAATTGTTCATTTATTGTTGCAATATCTTGTTCTTGTTTCATAATTATCACATCCTTTTTAGTTGCAATTATTATAAAACGTTTGTTTTAATATGTCAATGTTTTTTATGCTATTTATCAATGAATTTTTCGACAAAATATGACACAAAAATGAGACAGTTTTGGACTGTCCCACTTGCCTCAAATCTCATCAAAAATTTTCTTTATCTCATCATTATAGTAGATAGCGCCACAAGGCTTAATTTCATCACCAATTTTAACTTGAACATTCATATTATTTTTATCACCTGAAAAATACTTAATTGCATTTCTTAATTTATCTTTTTGTTCCTCTGAAAAATTAGTAATATCAAATGTTACAACTTTTGGTTGTTCTTCGCCTAAATCCTTTATTTCATTTGCAATAATAGTTGCATCAGCATCTTCTCTAATGCTCAAACGTCCATCTACAATGACAATGTTTTCTTCAATTAAACTTTTACCAGCATTTATTACTGCATTTTCAAAAGCTATTACTTCTGCTGTTCCATATAAATCTTCTATTGTTATAAATGCCATTATTTTATTGTTTTTTGTGTATTTTTTCTTAATTGATGTTATTATTCCTGCATATTTTACTTTTTGTCCATCTACAAATTTATTTTTTAGTTGAGTTTGGAGGTCAGAAGTTGGAGGTTGGAGGTTAGAAATCTGACTTCCGCCCTCCGACTTCTAACATCTTATCTTCGCTTTCGCTTGCAATTTCTCTTAATTGCAAAGAATTTATATTTGTTGAGTGCATTATTTGCTCTTTTAGTTTTTCTAATGGATGCCCTGAAATATAAATTCCAAGCATTTCTTTTTCCATTGATAATAGTTCTTTTTCTGGCAATTCTTCATATTCTTCGAATTTATATTTTTGTTTTTCCCTTTCCTCTTTTTCTTGTTCTGTTCCAATATCAAACATTGATACTTGTCCTTCAAAGCCTTTTTTCTTTCCACTTTGTATTGTATCCATTATTGCTTCAAATGATGCTAATAAAGTTGCTCTTGTTTGTTCAAATTCATCAAATACTCCTGCTTTTATTAAGCTTTCTACACATCTTTTATTTACTTGTGTTTCTGCTATTCTTTCACAAAAATCTATAAAGCTTTTGTATTCTCCATTTTCTTCTCTTTCCGTTACAATGTTTTTAACTGGTACTTCTCCAACATTTTTAATACTTCCAAGTCCAAATCTTATTTTGCCAACTTTTGCCATATTGACATTGTAACTTAATTCGCTTTGGGCATTCTCAACAATTTCAACTGTAAATTTTTCAAAGCTTTTGTTAATGTCTGGTTTTAATATTTCTATTCCTAATCTTTTACATTCATCTATGTATTGTGGTACTCTGTCTAAATTTCCTAAATAGCTATTTAAAGTTGCTGCCATAAATTCTGCTGGGTAATATGCTTTTAAATATGCTGTTCTATATGATACAACTGCATAACATGCTGCATGTGATTTGTTAAATGCATATTTTGCAAATTCCGCCATTTCATCAAATATCTTATTTGCAGATTCTGCATCTATTCCATTTCTTACACATCCTGGAACAATTATATTTCCTTCTTCATCTACTTGTCCATTAATAAATACTTCTCTTTCTTTTTCCATTACATCTAGCTTTTTCTTTCCCATTGCTCTACGTACTAAATCTGCTCTTCCTAAAGAATATCCTGCCAAATCTCTTACTATTTGCATAACTTGTTCTTGGTAAACCATACATCCATATGTTACATTTAATATTGGCTCTAAGCTTGGGTGTGTATATTCATTATGACCTGGATTTTGTTTTCCTCTTATATATCTTGGTATTTGGTCCATTGGACCTGGTCTATATAACGAAACACCTGCTATTAAGTCTTCTAAACAGTCTGGTTTTAGTTCCTTCATAAAGTTTGTCATACCTTGTGATTCAAATTGGAATATTCCTGAAGTATTTCCATCTTGCCATAATTTATATACTTTTGGGTCTGACATATCTTCGTCAAATTCTATGTCTATTCCTTGATTTTCTTTTACCATGTCAATTGTATTTTGTATTACTGATAGGTTTCTAAGGCCCAAAAAGTCCATTTTTAGTAGTCCTAATTCTTCAAGTGTTGTCATTATATATTGAGTGTTTATTTGTCCATCTCTTACATATAATGGTACATATGTGTCTACTGGGTCTTTTGTTATAACAACTCCACACGCATGTGTTGATGCCTGTCTTGGCATTCCTTCTAATGCCATTGCTATATCTAAAATTTTTCTTACTTGTTCATCATTTTCATATCTATCTTTTAATTCTTTGTTTTGCTCTAATGCTTTTGCTATTGTAATATGAATTTCATTTGGTATCATTTTTGCTAATTGGTCCGCTTCTGAATATGGATAATCCAATACTCTTGCAACATCACGAATTACCATTTTAGCTGCCATTGTTCCAAATGTAATTATTTGTGAAACATGGTCATGTCCATATTTTTTTGATACATAATTTATTACATCTTGTCTTTTTTCATCTGAAAAGTCAACATCAAAATCTGGCATACTAATTCTTTCAGGATTTAAAAATCTTTCAAATAGTAAACCATATTTAATTGGGTCTATGTCTGTAATTTCTATTGCATATGCTAAAATTGAACCAGCCCCTGAACCTCTTCCTGGTCCTACTGGTATTCCATGTGTTTTTGCATAATGTATAAAGTCCCAAACTATTAAGTAATAATCAACATATCCCATTTTTTTGATTATGCCTAGCTCATATTCTGCTCTTTTTTGTATCTCTTCTGATAAATTTTCTCCATATCTTTTTTCTAGACCTTTATCACACAATTCTTTTAAAAAGTCATAGTGTGTTGGATATTCTGGTTTTACATCATAATTAGGCAAAATTGTATGTCCAAATTCAAATTCAACATTACACTTTTCTGCTATTTTGACTGTATTTTCTATTGCATCTGGAAAGGCTTTGAAATATTCTGACATCTCTTCTGGTGATTTCACATATAATTCATCTGTGTCAAATCTCATTCTGTCTTCATCACTCATTCTTTTTCCTGTTTGAATACAAAGTAATACTTCGTGATTATATGCATCTTCTCTTTTTAAGTAATGCGCATCATTTGTTGCAACTAATGGGATATCTAATTTTCTTGCTAATTGTACGAGCTTTTGGTTTGCCAATACTTGCTCTTTAATTCCATTATTTTGAATTTCTATGTAATAATCTTCTCCAAATACTTTTTTATGCCATAAAGCAACTTGTTCAGCTTTTTCTGTTTGACCATTTAATAATGCTTGGTTTACTTCACCTACCAAACAAGCACTTAAACAGATTAGTCCTTCACTATATTGTTCAAGTATATCATGGTCAATACGAGGTTTATAATAATATCCATCAACATATCCTAATGAAACTAATTTACTTAAGTTTTTATATCCTTCATTATTTTTTGCAAGTAATATTAAGTGATAGTAATGGTTATCAATTCCTGGTTCTTTGTCAAATCTTGTACGTGGTGCAACATAAACTTCGCATCCAATTATAGGCTTTATACCTTCTTTTTTGCATGCTTTATAAAAGTCAATAACTCCAAACATTACTCCATGGTCTGTTATTGCTATTGAGTCCATTCCAAGTTCTTTTGCTCTTACTGGTAAGTCTTTTATTCTGTTTGCTCCATCTAATAAACTAAATTCACTATGTATATGTAAGTGTACAAATTTTGACATATTTTCCTTTCCTTTCGCTTCGCTACAGTCATCGCAACTTAAAAATTTAAAATTTTTAAGTTTGCAAATCACTCCACTTCGTTTATCTCATAAAATTTCTTTTTTTAATACATCAATAATTGCTTCTTCTGCAAATTTATTATCGTATTTTTTACTTTTTACATTTGTTACTTTTTCAATTGCTTGCTCTATTTCTTCTATATTATCACAAAATTGTATATATTCCAATTTTTTTAGCCATTTATATGATTCAGATATTTTATGATTAAAATTTCCAAATACTACACATGGAGTTTCTGTTATTGCTGCAAAAATCATTCCATGTAATCTGTCTGTTATTGCTATTTTAGAGCTTTGAAATTGTTCAAATTTGTTATTTAATACTTCTTCTCTCTTTTTTCCACCAATATTTACAATTCCACTTCCTAAATTCATATCTGACATTACATATTTTCCAAATTTATTTTTTGCTATTTCTTTTATTTTCTCTATCTTTTGGTCTTCTAATGTCTTTTCTTTATCTGTTCTAAATAAAAGAAGAACTCCTTCTCTATCTTTATTTAAGCTTTTATTTAATGTCATAACTATATCTGGTGTTAAATATATTTTGTTATTATAAAAATGTTTTTTCATAAATTGATATGACTTTTCTTCTCTTGCCATTATAATTAAATTTTTATGAGCATTATATATTTCTTTTGATATTTCTAATTCTTTTTTTCCTTTTTCTGTATCAGAAAAATATGCTGTTTGAGGAAATATTATAATTTTATTATTTGGAAAAGTTTTTATTACTTCTCTTCTTCCTTTTTCAGGTCTTTCATATGTGTCTCCTATATTTCCACCACCATGTAATAGAATAATATCATCATCATTTATAAAATTCTTTGCTCTATTTACGCATATATCTAAATATTTTTCTTGCATTTTGTATAATTTATATTGTGGAAAAATTTTTTTTATTAATTCTTCTTCAGCAACTGCTATTGCATTGTCTCCTATATTTCCATGGTGTGGAATTCCCATTATAATTAACTTTTTCATAATCTCTCCTCATATAATTGATATTATAAATCTATTTTATCATTTTTTCTATTTGATTTATATAATCTTTATCTTGAACATTTTCAGTAGCATTTCCACCTGAAACCTCATTTGTATATTTGTTACTTATTTTTTCTTTTTTTGTGGCATTTCTTAAATACCATTCATATTCTATATCAAAATGGCCCATATCTAACGCTTGATATCCTTCTTTAGCTAAATCATATGCTAAAACTGTTGCAGTTGGTCCTAATGCTATTATAATTAATGTTTCTTTTGATTCTTTTTTTAATTCATTTAAAATTTCATCATATTTTTCAAATGCATCTTCTGCTGGGCATATTACTCTTCTAATTGATTTGCATCCATCTAATAAATCGTTTCCAACTCCTACTCTTGTTTGTTCACCTTCACATATTAGAACATCTCTGTCTTTCCAAATTTCTTTCATTATTGAAAAATATATTCCAGTATTACTTTTATCTTTATATCTTATATATAGTCTTGTTAAATTTGCTGTGCAATATTCTCTATTTTTATCAATATATTTTAGCCAAGTGTCTCTTGTTCTTTCCATATTTCTAATCCAAAATTCTTCACTTTCTTCTGTTAAATTATAAAATCCATTTATTACATCTGGTATTCCTATCATGCAAAAATTCTGATTACTTTTTAGTATTTCTTCTAATCTTTTTGATAGTTTTTCATTATGTTCTTGGAATTTTAGGTTTCTTCCTATAATTAAATCTAGTTCTCCATCTCCAAAACGTGATACTGATTTTCTTTCATCTCTTATTTTTTTCAAAGATGTTTCTATGTCTAATATATTAATCTGGCTTTTTTCCATTTGTTTTTGTAATTTTTCTTTTCTTTCTAATAATTCTATATTTAAAGAATTATCTTCAATTTCTTTATATGTACCTACACTTGGTTTTGACATTTTTTCTTTTGCCTCCTTTGTCATGATTTTTCTTATTTGCACTAAAATTTCACAGTATTTTAATGCTTGTGCATAATCATTATTTACTATTGATTCTATTATATATTGAACTGATTTTAATATTGTTGGTACTTTTAATTCGTCACTTAACAAATAAAACCATTTCATTTTTTCTAAAATATCTATTCTTTCTTCAATAGTTAATAGTTCTGAATCTATAAATTTATATAAAATATAATTCATACTTTTTGCATAAAAAAATCTATAAAAATCAAGTCTATCGTTTTCTTTAAAATTATTATATATCATTCTATATGCTCTATTTATTCCTAAGAAATATTCTTTTGAGCAACTTGAAGATATAGAATTAGATTGTCTTAATCTATAGTTATATACGATTTCTGGAGTATAATATACTTTTTTAGCTTTTATAAAACAATATGTTGTGAAAATTGCATCTTCTGCTGGTGTTTTTTCTACAAATTTTATTCCTATTTCATCAAGAAACTTCTTTTTAAAAATTTTGTTCCATACTCCTGAATTCATTACATAAAAACATTTTGTAGGATTTTCTATTAATACTTGCATTTCTTGATATTTATTTGTATCAAATGCTGGTTTTTCCCATTTTGTATCATCTTCATCCATATTTCTGTAATTAGCTATTACATAATCTGAATCTGTTTTTTCAATTTCTCTATATAGGTTTTCACATGCATTTAATTCAAATGTATCATCTGGATCAATAAACATTATATATTCTCCAGTTGCTATTTCTAATCCTGTATTACGTGCTCCTGATAGTCCTTTATTTTTTTGATGAATTATTTTTATTCTTTTGTCTTGTTTTACATATTTTTCACATATTTCTATAGATTTATCTTTTGATTCATCATCTATTAATATTATTTCTAAATTTTTATATGTCTGATTTATTATTGATATTAGTGACTTTTCTATATATTTTTCGACATTATATATTGGGACAATAATAGATATTTTTTTATTCATGTGCCTCTCCTTTTTCATCATTTTTCAACTAATTATATCATAAAATGTACTATAAGTTCAAGTATTATTCTATTAGTCCTAGGGTAAAAAAATTCTCTTACAAAAATTACCAATAAAAAAATAAAGACAAATAGAAATTTTTTTGATAAAATATCTAAAAACGAAAGATGGAGATATTGAATTGGAAAGGTTAATAGAAATGTTTGAAGAAATAGTAGATATAAGGGATAGTTCTGGAAAAAGACACTGTTTAACACACATAATAGTAATGTCAGTTTGTGGAATATTAAATAAATGTATGGACTTTGAAGATATTTATGATTACGCTAAAGCAAAAGAAAAATGGTTTAATAAAAAATTAAATTTATGGAATGGAATACCATCTTCTGCAACATTTAGAAATGTATTTAGACTTATTAATCCAGAACAATTTTTAACCATATTTATGAATTGGATTAATGAAATAATAAAAAGCAAAACAGGTAAACAAATAATAATAGATGGAAAAGCAATTAGAGGAGCAACAGAAAAATGTGTAAATGGGAACATACCATATATAGTAAGTGCATATCTTGCAGATGTAGGTATCTCAATAGGTCAAGTAAAGGTAGATGATAAATCAAATGAAATAACAGCAATACCCGAACTATTAGAAATATTAGATATTGATGGTTGTATCATAACAATAGATGCAATAGGAACACAAACAGAGATAATGGATAAGATAATAAAAAAAGGTGGAAATTTTGTATTACCAATAAAAATGAATAATAAAGGAGCAAATAAAGAAACGATAGAATTCTTTGAAGATAGTATAGAAGAAGATTTTAAAGAAAAAATAAAATCAAAGAAAAGAGAAGAAAGCTTAGAATATATTAATAAACATGGTGAAAAATTTGAGGTATATATAACTAGAGAAAATAAACATGGAAGAGATGAAGAAAGAATATATGTAAAATCAAATAATGTAAAATGGTTAGAAAACAAGAAATGGAAACACATAAAAAGTATAGTAATGGCAATAAATAATACAACAGTACATGATAACAGTGTTAGATATTATTTTTCTAGCATTGATTTACCAGTAGAAGAATTAGCAAAAATAATAAGGAAACATTGGCAAATAGAAAATAATTTACATTGGATATTAGATATGTATTTTTATGAAGACTTAAGTAGAAATAGAAAAGATAATGCACTAGAAAATTTATCAATATTAAGGAAAATATGTTACAACATAATAAAATTAGATACAAGATACGATAAAATAAATAAAAATGGAAATATAGTAAAATTAAGTACAAAAAGGAAAATGAATAGATATGTGAATTATCCAAAAGAATTTGAGGAATTACTATTTGAAGTAATTCCCCAAAAATATCAAAAGAACTATTGGTAATTTTTGTAAGAGAATTTTTTTACCCTATATTAGTCCCATTATCTTTCAAATTTCTTTCAAAATATGTTTTACTATATATTTTTTACTTGTATATTATCATTTACTATTGAGTTTTATTTTAAAAATCCGCTCATCTTCGAAAATTCATTTCGAAGACGAGCGGATAATCAAATCTTCCAATCTGACATATTGAATTTGTTTCCAACCCAAGGAAAGGCTGTAAGTGCTACTGAGCCACAAGGACTGCGCGGAACCCAGTATAGTAAATGCTACCGCCACCACTACGACCGAAAGAGAACAAACCAGCACCGGTGGTACTATCCCATCCACCTCCACGTCTGAAGAATGGATAGTCGTAACCTGGGAAGTAAGAGCTGTCTGAGTAACATGATGTTTGGCCTACGCCTGCTGTTGATGTTTCTCTTACTGCGTCTCCATATATTTTTGCATTTACTGCATAATTTGCTTTACTTGCATTATCTAAATTTGTTATTCCTGAATCATTACTTGGATATACTGTTACATATTTTGTACTTACTCCA
>CAMCQH010000036.1 GCA_945877035.1 uncultured Clostridium sp.
ATAATTTTGTGGATAACGTTTCGGATTTTTTTCAAAAAAGACCGAAACTTAAATAAAGATATTATTGAAAAAATTAATAATTTGATTTAAAATAAATTATGAATTTAGAAAGGAAGATAGTATTATGGATTTAAAAATTAAAACAGAAAAAGAAGAATTTCATGGAAGGACTTGTGGAATAATTAAACAAGGAAATAAATTTTTAATTATGAGAGTAAATAAAACTTCTTATTATCATATACCGGGAGGTCATATTGAAATTGGAGAGGATTCAGAACAAGCTGTTATTCGTGAAATAAAAGAAGAAATTGGTTGTGATGTTCAAGAAACAAGTTTATTTTCAATACAAGAGAATTTTTGGGTGAGAAATGCTAAAAAATGTCATGGAATAGAGTTTTATTATATAATAAAACCTAAACAACAATTACAAATGAAAGACTATGAAAAAATTGAAAATGATAAAGGTGAAGAAAAACTATTAGAATTTAAGTGGGTTACTGCAGAAGAACTAAAAGATATAGATTTAAGACCTATTAATATTAGAGATATGTTAATAAATGAAGAATATCTTAAAGGACTATCACACATTGTGAAAAGAGGGTAAGTAAGTGAAAGAATGTGTATTTTGCAATATAGTAAAAACAGGAAATAATAATAATGAAAAAGAAAAAAATGTTATTTTATACGAAGATGATTTAGTATTAATCACTCAAGCTACTGGAAGTCCTGTTAGAGGTTATTTAATGATAGTAACAAAACAACACATAAATGGATTTGCTGAATTATCAAAAGAAGAATTGAAACATATAGAAAAACTTATAAATATAATTAAGGAGTTTTATAAAAAATACTTTCATATTGATTCAATATTATTAGAACATGGTTCTACAGAAAGTGGTAGACATCCTCAAAGCATAGTACATGCTCATCTGCATTTAATTCCATTTAATTTCAATGAAAAAATTGAAACAGAACTATTGATAGAGTTGCATTTGAAATTTTAAATCATGCTCTACTTTCTTTAGATAAGAATGTAAAAATAAAAGTCGGAGAATATAACGAATTAATAGATGCAGATATAGTTTGTATAACAGCTGGAGTTCCTCAAAACATTGTAAAAGAATCAAGAGATGATGATTTTGATGAATGTAATAAAATATTTGAGGACATTATCCCAAACATTTATAATTCAGGTTTTAAAGGAATATATATAATTGCTTCAAATCCACTTGATGTTATGTGTAGAATTTGTTTAAAATATGCAAAATGTAATCCAACAAAAATAATTGGCACTGGAACTTTATTAGATACTAATAGATTATTAAGTATATTAGGCGAAAAATATAATAAAAGTATGTTTGATATACATGGATATGTTTTAGGAGAACATGGTTCAACTTCTTTTGTTAATTGGACAAGTTTAAATATTAATGTTCCAAATAATGATAGAAATGAAATAAATAATAAAGTGAGAAGGATTGGCTTGGAGATAGTTGATGAACTGGGTTTTACTGCTTATGGTGTTTCTGCTGCACTATTGAAAATTACTAAATGTATTGAAGAAGATAAAAGAGAATTGTTGCCTGTATCTACATACTTAAAAGATTATGACATATTTATAAGTACACCATCGGTAATTGGGAAAGATGGTGTTTATGAAAATAATAAAGTAACATTTGATGAAGTAGAAAAGCTAGAATTTGAAAAATCTGTGAATAAAATAAAGAAATAAGTAAAAAAATTGACTTTTCGGGAATTAGTTGGTAAAAATAATTATTGCAAAACTAAATCATGAAGGTTATATTAAAGAAGAAATAGAAATTATTGATATAGCAGATTGGTTATTAAATAAATAATATGAAGGAATACAAATTTATGATATTGCTAAATGATTAGCAGAATAATTTATTAAGGAAAATAGTAATTTTTCGTTTAGATAAAATATGAGTAAAATTTTGTTACTCATATTTTTCTGACCTTTTATCTAAAAATAAGCCCTCTTATCTTACTTTTATAGACATATAATTCATAAAATTGTATAATTGAAATAACAAAAGAGAGGAATGAAATTTTGTTATGAATATTCATATAAATAAATTTTTTTGGTGAGACAATTTTTTCGAAGGACTGAACAATTTGTACTGTGTTCACTACCGAAAATTTAATGGAATAATTGATTACTTTAATGAATAAAATTCTTTAGGTGATTATATGTTTTTTGTTTTTAGAAAAGATAAAATTTATGCATATTTAGTATCAATATTAACAGTTGTACTGCTATTTTATGCAGCAAGCAATATTAATTTTATCTCTGGTAAGTCGGTTGAAACATCTGCAACTTCGGAAAAATTATTGCCAATATATAAAGTAAAAACAGAAGAAAAAAAGGTAGCATTAACAATGAATTGTGCATGGAATGCAGATGATATGGATAAAATATTAGAAATATTAGAACAAAATAATGTAAAAATAACATTTTTCATGGTGGGGGACTGGATTGATAAATTTCCAGACTATGTAAAGAAGATAAATGAAGCGGGGCATGAAATACGGAAGCCATAGTGATACACATCCACATGTAAATAATTTGAACTATGAAAAAAATATAGAAGAAATTGAAAAAAGTAATGATAAAATTGAAAGTATAATTGGAAAAAGAACGAATTTATACAGATCTCCATATGGAGAATATAATAATACTGTTATTAAGGCTGCAACAGATAAAGGGTATTATACTATTCAATGGAATTTGGATACTTTGGATTATACTGGGCTTACAGGTAGTGAGATGTGGAATAGGTTAGATTCAAAATTGTCATCTGGTGATATTATTTTGATGCATAATGGAACTAAACATACTGCTGATTCTTTGGATATGATACTTAAAAATATAAAACAAAAGGGATATGATGTTGTGCTTGTGTCTGAGCTGATTTATAAGGATAATTATAAAATTGATTCTACTGGTATGCAAATTTGTAAATAATAACAATAATATGAATATTTTTTTTAATAATGTGTATAATTATATAAGAAATAATTAATAAAACATTGGAAATAACTACATTTTTTTATAAAATTTAACTTTTTATGTAGACAAAACCAAAAAAAAGGTGTATAATAAGAAATGTAGAGAAAAAAGAGAGCAAAAAGATAAATATACAAAAAAGATAAAAATAAGGGAGGAAAAAATTTTGGATACAAATTATTTAGAAAACAACAATTTAACATTGGTTGGAAAAGTTACAGGAGAAAAAAGATTCAGTCATGAAATTTATGGAGAAAGGTTTTATGTATTTGATTTAGAAATTGCAAGATTAAGCGGAAATTCAGATATTATACCAATAACTGTTTCTGAAAGATTAATAACAGATGAAATGGTAGCAGCAGGAAGAAAATTATTAGTAAAAGGGCAATTTAGATCATATAATACTTATGATAGTGAAAAAAATAGATTAATATTAACTGTTTTTGCTAAAGATATCAAAGAAGTAGAAGAAAATGATCAAGAAGAAAATGAAATGGCAAAAAAAGATATGGTGACAAATGAAGTTGTTTTAATAGGCTATATTTGTAAACCACCTATATACAGACAAACACCTTTTGGAAGAGAAATTGCAGATGTCTTATTAGCAGTTAATAGAGCATATAATAAATCAGATTATATTCCTACAATTGCTTGGGGAAGAAATGCAAGATTTTGCCAAAACTTAGAGGTAGGAACTAAAGTAAAATTAGTTGGTAGAGTTCAGTCAAGAATGTATGAAAAGAAACATGAGGATGGTACTGTTGAAAATAGAGTTGCTTATGAGGTTTCTATTGGTAGTTTGGAATTAATTGAAGAAAATAATGGTACAGATGTTAAAGAAGATGAAAATCAGGAAGCTGTATAGATTATTATTAAATGAACAGTGTAGTTTTTAGGCTATGCTGTTTTTTGAGTCTTATATATTTTTTTAAAATTGAGTAGCTTTTTTTGCTTTTATTTGATATAATTTTATAAAATCAAAAGTGAAGGGAAAAAGATTTATGAAAAAGGAAAAAGAGCAAAGCAAGTTAAAAGAAATCATGAACAAGCAAATTAATGTAAATGTCAATTTTACTATTATTGCAATTATATTAATAGCAATATTTTGTATATGTATAACACCAGTAACATTACAAAATGATACCTTTTATACAATAAAAATAGGTGAATTTATAAAAAACAATGGAATAGATATGATGGACCATTTTTCATGGCATGAAAATTTAAGTTATACATATCCACACTGGCTATATGATTTATGCACATATTTAGTATATTCAATAGCAGGATTTAAAGGAATTTACATTGTAACATGTATTTTATCTGTTATGCTAGGAATATCAATATTTTACGTTGTTTCTAAATTAACAAAAAATAAATCAATAGCATTCATAGTAACAATTTTTGCATTATATGTGTTAAAGGGTTATATTGCAGCAAGGGCACAATTAGTAACATTTATATTGTTTATATGGGAATTATATTTTATAGAAAAATTTATTGAAAATAGAAAAATAAGATATGGAATAGGACTTATTATTATTGCACTACTAATTGCAAACTTACATGTAGCTACATGGCCATTCTTTTTTGTATTATTTTTACCATATATAGCAGAATATATTTTAGCTGTAATATCAGACTTTATAATTTATAAAAAGTTTAAAGTTTTTATTTTAAAACATAAAATAAAAGCTGCAAATAAAAAGAAAATTGAATCAGAAAAAATAGAAAAACTAAAATCTGAACTTAAAGATTTGGAAAGTAAAGTTTCAAAAATAAAAATTAAAAGAGAAGCAGATAAAGAAAATTCATATAAATTGGTAATTAAAAGAAACAAGAATGTTAAATTTTTAATAATTATAATGATAATATGTGCTTTAACAGGATTATTAACACCACTTGGAGATACACCTTATACTTACTTATATAAGACAATGCAAGGAAATACTACTGATAATATTAGTGAACATTTGCCAATGACTCTAATTAACAATACAAATGCAATGTGTGTATTAGTAATACTTTTAGCAATATTAATTTTTACAAAAACAAAAATAAAATTATCAGATTTATTTATGATTACAGGATTATGTTATTTGATGTTATCTACTAGAAGACAATTATCAATGTTTGTTCTAATTGGAACTGTAATGTTTACTAGATTAATTGTTGACTTAATAAAAAGATATACGAAAAAAGGTTTATTAGAACAAATAGAAGTAACTTTTCAAAATATTGCGGTTGTAATTGCATTATCATTTTTGATAGGAATATGGAGCTATAGTTTAGTAAAGCCAAAACTTGATGATAAATTTATTGATACTAACTCATATCCAGTTGCTGCATGTGATTATATATTAGAAAATATAGATTTAGAAAATGCACGATTCTATAATGAATATAATTATGGAAGTTATATGTTATTTAGAGGAATTCCAGTATTTATCGATTCAAGAGCAGATTTATATGCACCAGAATTTAGTGGAAATAAAGATGAAGATATATTTAGTGATTTTATAAATACTTCTTCAATATCTAAATTTTATGAAGAAACTTTTGAAAAATATGACATAACACATGTAATTCTTGGTAGAAATTCAAAAACAAATATGATAATCACAAAAACAAATGATGAAAATTATAAGGAATTGTATTCAGATGATAATTTTATTATTTATGAAAGGTTAAATAATGAATAACAATTCAGGGTCGAACTCAATTAAAAATATTATTTAAATTAATATATAAGAAAAGGAAATGTAGATTTTGAAAATAATAAAGGTTAATGATGAAAATATAGGAAAAAGAATAGATGCATATTTAGCTGAAAATACAGAACATTCTAGGGCTAATATTCAAAGATTAATAGAAAATGAAAAAATACTAGTAAATGGTAAAAAAACGAAGGTATCATATAAAGTACAGCCAAATGATGAAATTAGTATAGAAGATGAAGAACCAAAAGAAATTGGGCTAAAGGCTCAAGATATTCCTATTGATGTTTTATATGAAGACTGTGATATTATAGTTGTAAATAAGCCTAAAGGTATGGTTGTTCACCCTGCAAATGGAAATCCTGATGGAACTTTAGTAAATGCTGTAATGGCTATTTGTAAAGATTCTTTATCAGGAATAGGTGGAGAAATAAGACCTGGTATAGTACATAGGTTGGATAAGGACACATCAGGGGTTATAATAGTTGCTAAAAATGATAAGTCCCATATAGCTTTAAGTGAACAGATAAAAAATCATGAAGTGGAAAAAACATATATAGCTTTAGTGAAGGGATTTGTTAAAGAAAATGAAGCAACAATAAATATGCCCATTGGAAGAAGTACAAAAGACAGAAAGAAGATGGCTGTGAATAAAAATGGGAAAAATGCTATTACTCATTTTAAGGTTATAGAAAGATTTAAGAATTATACTCTTCTGGAAGTAAAGATAGAAACTGGTAGGACACATCAAATTAGAGTTCATTTATCAGAAATTGGGTATCCTATTGTGGGAGATACTACATATTCAAATGGTAAAAATGAGTGGGGGATAGAAGGGCAATGCTTGCATGCAAAGTCTTTGAAATTTAATCATCCTATTACTGGTGAAGAGATGTTTATTGAAGCACCTTTGCCAGAGTATTTTCAAAAGGTTATTGAGGAATTAAAAAATGGAAGATAATAAAGTGAGATTACAGAAATTTTTAGCAAATAGTGGTGTAGCTTCTAGAAGAAAATGTGAAGAACTTATTTTAGAAGGAAAAATTTCTGTTAATGGAAAAATTGTAAATGAACTGGGGATAAAAATAGACCCAACTGTGGATAAAGTTGAATATTGTGGAAAACTTATCTACAATACAGAAAAATTAGTGTATATTTTATTAAATAAACCAATTGGATATGTAACAACTGCAAATGACCAATTTAATAGAGATACAGTATTGGATTTAGTTAAGGTTAAAGAAAGAGTTGTACCAGTTGGAAGGCTTGATATGTACACTTCTGGGGCTTTAATACTAACAAATAATGGGGATTTTGTATATAAAGTTACACATCCAAAACATGAAATTACAAAGACATATACAGTTACTGTACATGGTATTATAACTAACGAAGCTGTGGAAAAGTTAAGACAAGGTGTGGAAATTGAAGATTATGTGACAAGACCAGCTAAAGTTAAAATATTGAAAACTGATGAAGAGAAAAATATATCAAGATTAGAAATAACAATTCATGAGGGAAAAAATAGACAAGTTAGAAAAATGTGTGAAGCGGTTGGAAGTAAAGTTATTGCTTTACATAGAAGCAAAATTGGAGATATCGGAATAAAAGATTTAAAATTAGGAAGCTGGAGATATCTTAAAGATTATGAAGTTAAAAAATTATTGAATACATAAATTTAAAACTAACAAATGAAAAAGGGAGATACAAATGAAAATATTTAATTTTTTACCAGAGGGTTGGGAAAAGAATAATTTTACAGGTACAGAAGATATTTATCAAGGAATTGTTGAAAAGTGTGATGAAAATTATAACTTACATGTCAAGTTAGACAGTGGATTAGAAGGAGTTATTCCAAGAAAAGAAGTAGAAGCTTTTAATCTAGATGAAAGTGGACTTCCAAAAACTAACTTATGTGTGGGAAAAGTTCATAAATATGTACAGTTCAAGATAAAAGAAAAAGATGGAGATAATTTTATACTTTCTAGAAAAGATGCACAAAATGAAGTATTAAAATTCATAAGAACAGACTTACAAGAAGGACAAGTCGTTAATGGAATTGTAAAAAATATTACACCATATGGAGCTTTTGTAGATATTGGAGGAGGAATAGTAGGATTAGTTCATATAGAGGATTTATCAGTTGCTAGAATAAAAACACCATATGAAAGGATAAAAATTGGACAAAAATTAAATATTGTGGTAAAATCTATAAATAGAGAGCAAGGAAGAATAAATTTATCTTATAAAGAACAATTTGGAACTTGGGAAGAAAACGCTAATAATTTCACAGTGGGAATGAAAACAAAAGGAATTGTTAGAGAAACAGAAAAAAATAAAAATGGAATTTTTATAGAACTTACTCCAAATCTAGTTGGAATGGCTGAATATAAAGAAGGATTAAATTATGGAGAAAAAGTAGATGTAGCTATAAAAAAGATTGATTACGATAAGAAAAAAGTCAAATTAATTGTATTATAAATTATTATGTTTTTAAGTTTATTATTAAATTAATAAAAATTTATTAATTATTTGTAGATGGAAATATCCATTTACGGGAAGAGGAGGAGTAAAAATGGTTGAAGATAATGAAATAAAAGCACAAGTATCACCATTTGCAATTAGAGAAGGAGAAATTAAAACTTTTGATGGTAAAGATGGCTATGTTTCAATGAACCAAATTGTACATAAGATAAATATAGGTCATATTACAGATATTCATTTTGCTATATTAGATTTAGTAAATGAATTTGAATTTATAACATCAAGACAATTATACCAAATGCTTGAAATAAAAGGAATAGACCCAAAATCACAAGATAAATTAAATAATAAATTAGATGCTTTAGTAAAATCTAAAATATTAACAAGATATTATTTTACTTCTGATGAGGGAAAAGGAATATATAGAATATATTGTCTAGAAAAAATGGGAAAATATTTACTAACATCAAAAGAAATTGAATGTAAATGGCAACCATCAGACAATACAAAACCTGTTCCAATGATTAAAAAAAGATTAGCTGGAAACCAAGTATTAATAGCATATTTAAGAAAAGTTAAAGCTTTTGATTCTTATGTTGTTAAACCAGCAATTACAGCAAAAACTTTAGGAAAAGTTTTTAAAGCAACAGGTGGTTCTGTAAAACTTACTAAAAATAATAAATCAATTCAATTTTTATTTGAAGTTTTCAGAAGAGAACCAGATTGGCAAAAAAAATTAGTTGAAAAAATGAATTTATACAAAGATTTCTATGAAAATTTTGTACCAGGAGATTCAGGTTTTTCGGGATTACCACAATTAATTTTTGTTTGTGAAGATGAAAAACATATGGCTGAATGTTTTAAAGAAATGGTTACAAATAAATTAGAAATACCACAAATTAAATTTTTATTTACAACAGATTTGAGACAAAATGAGGAAACTTTAGCTAATACTTTAGTTGAATTTAAATTAGTTGATGGAAAATATAAGATGGAAAATGTTGAACTTAAATTAATTGGATAATGTCCCATTGTAAACACAAAAAACAAGCAAGGAAGATTTTAGGAAATTTCTAAAATCTTCTTTGCTCTTTTTATATCTTGATTATTTGCATTTCTAACATTTTCTAACTCATATTTAAGCCTAAGCTTTTTCCACTTATATTTCCCCATATCATGATAAGGAAGAACTTCAACTTTATCAACAGTTTTTAAACTTAATATAAAATCCTTCAATTTTAATAAATCTTTTTCATCATCAGTATATCCAGGAATAAGAACTTGTCTAATCCACATATGAATATTATTATCACTTAAATATCTTGCAAAAGAAAGTTCTTTTTCATTATTAAAACCAACTAAGTCTTTAGATTTTTCAGTATTTATATGTTTTATATCCAATAATACTAAATCTGTAAGAGAAAGCAAATGCTTAATATCATCAGTTAATGCAACCATACCAGAAGTATCTATACAAGTATGAATATTTTCTTTTTTCAATTTTTCAAATAGTTCAATTAAAAATTTAACTTGCAAAAGAGGTTCTCCACCAGTTACAGTTACTCCACCATTTGGGTGAATATAATTTTTATATTTCATTATTTTTTCAAAGATATCATCTAAAGATTTGTAACTACCACCATTTATATCCCAAGTATCGCGATTATGGCAGTATTTACATTTTAAGTGGCAACCTTGAAGGAATAATACAAACCTTATTCCAGGACCATCAACTGTTCCAAAACTTTCTATTGAATGTACTTTTGCATAATATCTTAAATCTAAATTTTCCATATGTTACTCCATTTAAATTCTCTCGTGAATTGTTCGATTTATTACATCTAATTGTTGTTCTCTAGTCAATTTAGTAAAGTTAACAGCATAACCAGAAACACGAATTGTAAGTTGAGGAAATTTTTCAGGATGCTCCATAGCATCTTCAAGTAAGCTTCTATCAAAAACATTTACATTTATATGATGTCCTGTTTGTTTAAAATATCCATCTAGCATATTAACTAAATTAGTAACTCTTTCTTCTTCAGTTTTTCCAAGTGTTCCAGGTGTTATTGAAAATGTATATGAAATTCCATCTTCAGCATCTTCAAATGGAAGTTTTGCAATTGAGTTCATAACTGCTAATGCTCCGTTCGTATCTCTTCCGTGTAGTGGATTTGCTCCTGGTCCGAAAGGTGAACCTGCTTTTCTTCCATCTGGTGTGTTTCCTGTTGCTTTTCCATATACTACATTAGAAGTTATTGTTAATATTGATAATGTGTGTATTGAATTTCTATAAGTTTGATGTTTTCTTAATTTTCTTATAAATCTTTTTACAACATCTACTGCTATTTCATCTACATTATTATCATCATTTCCAAATTTAGGGAAGTCGCCTTCAACTTCGTAATCAACTGCTAAACCGGTTTCGTCTCTAATTACTTTTACTTTTGCATATTTAATAGCTGATAGAGAGTCTGCTACAACTGATAAACCAGCAATTCCACATGCCATTGTTCTTATAATGTCTTTATCATGTAAAGCCATTTCTATTGCTTCATATGAGTATTTGTCATGCATATAGTGTATGGCGTTTAATGCTTTTATATAAATTTTTGCTACATAATCCATCATTTGGTCAAATTTTTCCATTACTTCATTGTAGTCTAAATATTCAGAAGTGATAGGTGCATATTTTGGTGTTATTTGTTTTCCAGAGATTTCATCTCTACCACCATTTATTGCATATAATAAAGTTTTTGCTAAATTTGCTCTTGCTCCAAAGAATTGCATTTGTTTTCCTATTTTCATAGGTGATACACAACATGCTATTCCATAGTCATCTCCTAAAGTAATTCTCATTAAATCATCATTTTCATATTGAATTGATGATGTTTTTATTGATAAGTCTGAAGTATATTTCTTGAATCCTTCTGGAAGTCTTGTAGACCATAGAACTGTTAAGTTTGGTTCAGGAGCAGGGCCTAAGTTTTCTAATGTGTGTAATATTCTAAATGAGTTTTTAGTAACTAATGTTCTACCATCAATTCCCATACCACCAATACTTTCAGTTACCCAAACAGGGTCTCCACTAAATAATTCGTTGTATTCTGGTGTTCTTAAAAATCTTACTAATCTTAATTTCATTACAAAGTGGTCCATTATTTCTTGAACTTGTTCTTCTGTTAAAGTTCCATCAGCTAAATCTCTTTCAAAATAGATGTCTAAGAATGTGGAAGTTCTACCAATACTCATTGCTGCACCATTTTGGTCTTTTATGGCTCCTAAATATCCGAAATATAACCATTGAACAGCTTCTTTTGCATTTGATGCTGGTTTTGATATGTCATATCCATATTTTGATGCCATTATTTTTAATTCATTTAAAGCTTTTATTTGTTCTGATATTTCTTCTCTTTCTCTAATGATATTTTCAGTAAATTCACCTGTATCTAAAATTTCTAAATCTTTTTTCTTTTCTTCGATTAATATATCAACTCCATAAAGAGCAACTCTTCTATAATCTCCGATAATTCTTCCACGACCATATCCATCTGGAAGTCCTGTTATTAAATGACTACTTCTTGCAGCTCTTATATCTGGTGTGTAAACACTAAATACACCATCATTGTGAGTTTTTCTATATTTATGAAAGATTTCGCTAACTTCTGAGTCAACTTCTCTTCCGTATGCCTCACATGATTTTTCTACTATACGAATTCCACCAAAAGGCATGATAGCTCTTTTTAATGGTGCGTCTGTTTGAAGTCCTACAATTTCTTCTAAATCTTTATCAATATATCCAGCTTCATGTGCAGATACTGTTGATACTGTTTTTGTATCTATGTCTAAAACCCCACCTTTAGAATTTTTTTCTTTTTTGTATAATTCTAAAACTTCATCCCAAAGTTTTTTTGTTTTTTCTGTTGTTGGTGCTAAAAAGCTTGAATCTCCTTCATATGGAGTGTAGTTTGTTTGTATAAAATCTCTTACATTTATTTCGTGTTTCCAGTCTCCACTTTTGAATTTATTCCATTCTTTGAATTCCATAAATTTTACCTCCTATTTTTTATTTATTATTTCCAATTTTTTCGGATATTATAATAACATAAGAAAGAAATATTATCAAGACAATTCTAAAAGATTAATTATAAATAAACTGTAGCTGAAATTGTCGAAAAATAGCCGGAATTTTCATTTGAAATGCAACAAAAATTTCATAAAAA
>CAMCQH010000037.1 GCA_945877035.1 uncultured Clostridium sp.
ATATCAAAAAAGAGTTTCTCTTTTCTAGTATCCGAAACCATTTTACACTATTAATTAAAAAAAGTGCTTGCCAAATGAAGAAAAATGTGGTAAAATAGCTATGCTTGAAAATAGTATAGCTATTTTTAAGATCTCTACTTAACTAAAAAGTTAGGTTGCAAAATCCATAGGGAGGTGAAAATAATGAATAAATACGAAAGTGTTATCATTGTTAATCCAAATGTTGATGAAGCTGGTTTAAAAGCTTTAGAAGAAAAATTTACAGGATTAATCAATGCAAACGGAAAAGTTGAATCTGCCCAAAACATGGGCAAAAAAAGATTAGCTTATGAAATCAAAAAATTCAAAGAAGGTACATATATGTTATTCAACTTTGAAGCAAATCCAGATTCTATAGCTGAACTTGAAAGAGTTTACAGAATTACAGATGATATAATCAAATTTATCGTTGTAAGAAAGGAAGCTTAATTTAAAAAGCTAAAACAAAAAAATATAAATGTGGGACCTAAATTAAAGTAAAGAAAAGAGGAATGAAAAATGAATAAAGTAATATTAATGGGAAGACTTACAAGAGATCCAGAAGTAAGATACACACAAACAAACAATACACTAGTTGCTTCATTTAGTTTAGCAGTAAATAGAAGGTTTGTTAGACAAGGAGAAGAAAGACAAGCAGACTTTATAAATATTGTAGCTTGGAGCAAATTAGGAGAATTCTGTAGCAAATACTTTAAGAAAGGTCAACAAGTTGGAATAATAGGTAGACTTCAAACAAGAACTTGGGATGATGATCAAGGTGTTAAACATTATATAACAGAAGTTGTTGCAGAAGAAGCATATTTTGCTGATAGTAAAAGAGAAGGAGATGCTGGAGCAGGAACTTTTGAAAATGCTTTTGGTAATACAATGCCAGGAAGTATGGGTTCAGACTTTGAAACATCATCTGCAGATGATTTACCATTTTAGAATAATTACGAGAGGGGGAAAATTACGAAATGGCAGATAAAAAACAAAAAAGAAATAATAATAAAAATTATGACGAAGATTATAATCCAAAATTCAGAAAACAAAGAAAGAAAGTTTGTGTTTTATGTAGTGACAAAAACTTTGAGTTAGATTACAAAAACGCAGATCAATTAAAGAAATTTGTTAATGATAAAGGAAAAATCTTACCAAGAAGAACAACAGGATGTTGTGCAAAACATCAAAGAGATATTACTACAGCAGTTAAAAGAGCTAGACATATTGCTGTATTACCATATGCTCAACAATAATAAAAAAATTACAGACTAGAAATGTTGATTTATCAATAGTTCTAGTCTTTTCTATGTTTTTGAGTCAAAAAATTGAAATTTATTTGAAAATATAGTAAAATATTAAAAGTAATTTACAATTATTGAAGGGAAGATATGAAATGTTGAAAGAATTAGGAATTGATGAAGATTTAGAAAAATTAACAAATGAAGTAGAAGAAGAAATAAAAGAACAATTTAAAACGTTAGAAAAAATAAGTGAAAAAAATAGTTTAAAAGTATTAAATGCGTTTCAAGAATGTAACTTACAAGAAATGCACTTAAATTCATCAACAGGATATGGAATAGATGAAGCAGGCAGAAACAAAATAGAAGAAATATATGCAAAAGTATTTAAAGCAGAAGATAGTTTAGTAAGGGCACAATTTATATCAGGAACACATGCTTTAGCAATAACATTATCAGCTCTTTTAAGACCAAATGATACAATGATAAGCATAACAGGGGCGCCTTATGATACACTTCAAACTGTAATAGGATGTGGAACAGAAACAAGCCCAAGTTCATTAAAAGCATATGGAGTTAAATATGAACAAATAGAACTTATTGATAATAATTTTGATATAAAAACAATACAAGAAAGACTAAAAAAGCAAGATGTCAAATTGGTTGAGATTCAAAGGTCAAGAGGTTATTCAACAAGAAAAAGTTTGACAATTGAGAAAATAGAAAAGGCAATAAAAGCAATAAGAGAAGTAAATAAAGAAGTTATAATAATGGTAGATAATTGCTATGGTGAATTTGTACAAGATAGAGAACCAATAGAAGTTGGAGCAGATATAGCTGTTGGTTCATTGATGAAAAACTTAGGAGCTGGAATTGCTACATCAGGAGCATATGTAGTTGGAAAAAAAGATTTAATTGAATTATGTGCAGAAAGGCTAACAGCACCAGGAATAGGAAAAGAAATAGGACCATCATTAGGACAAAATACTCAATTACTTAAAGGATTATTTTTTGCACCACAAGTAGTAGAATCAAGTTTAAAAACAGCAATATTTGCAAGTAGAATTTTAGAAAAATTAGGATATGATGTAGACCCAAAATCTGATGAGATAAGAGCAGATATTGTACAAACAATAAAACTTGGAACTGAAGAAAATTTAGTAAAATTCTGCCAAGGAATCCAAAAAGGTTCACCAATCGATTCAAATGTAATACCTTATCCTAGTGAAATGGGTGGATATGAAGATAAGGTTATAATGGCAGCTGGAACATTTACAGAAGGTTCAACTATTGAATTGAGCTGCGATGGACCAATAAGAGCGCCATTTATTGCATATATGCAAGGTGGGCTTACATATAATTATGGAAAATTTGGAATATTAAAAGCAATACAAGAAATGAAAGGAAAAGAATGAAAGTTATAGTAATTGGAGGCGGTCCTGCGGGGATGATGGCAGCTATAACCGCAGCAGAGTCTGGAAATAAAGTTATTTTATTAGAAAAAATGGAGAGATTAGGAAGAAAGTTATTAATTACTGGAAAAGGAAGATGTAATATAACATCATCTTTACCAAGTGATGAATTTATTCAAAATACTCCAGGAAATGGACAATTTTTGTATAGCTGTTTTAAAAATTATACTAATCAAGATATAATTCAATTTTTAAAATCACATGGGCTAGAAGTAAAAGAAGAAAGAGGAAATAGAATATTTCCAGTTACTGATAAATCTTTAGATGTTTTAGAGTGCTTCGTAAAAAGATTAAAAGAATTAAATGTTGAAGTATTCTATAATACTAAAGTTACAGATATTATCCAAAAAAATGAGCAAAAAAAATTGCAAGTAAGAACAGAGTATAACAAATTATTTGAGGCTGACAAAGTTATTTTAGCAACAGGAGGAAAAAGCTATCCTTTAACAGGCTCAACAGGTGATGGTTATAAAATAGCTGAAAATTTGGGACATACAGTAACAAAAATAAGACCTTCATTAGTCCCTTTAGAATGTTATGATAAAAAATTATGCAAAGATTTGCAAGGATTATCTTTAAGAAATGTAAATATAGAATTGAAAAATATAGAAAATAATAAAGTAATTTATGAAGATTTTGGCGAAATGATATTTACACATTTTGGCGTTTCTGGACCAACTATTTTAAGTAGCTCAGCACATTTAGTAAGATATAAAAATATATATGAACTTTTAAAGAATAAAAAAATAATCTTGAAAATAGATTTTAAACCAGCACTTTCAGATGAAAAACTAGATGAAAGAATTTTAAGAGACTTTTCAGAGTTTAAGAATAAGCAATTTAAAAATAGTTTAGAAAAGCTTTTGCCACAAAAATTAATTCCTATAATAATTGAAAAAAGTAAAATAAATCCTGATAAAAAAGTAAATGAAATTACTAAGCAAGAAAGAAAAAATATCGTAAAATTGTTAAAATATTTTGAAATAGTAATTACTGATTTTAGACCTATAGATGAAGCTATAATTACAAGTGGAGGAATAAATATTAAAGAAATAAATCCAAAAACTATGGAATCAAAATTAGTACCAGGATTATATTTTGCAGGGGAAATAATTGATGTGGATGCCTATACAGGTGGATTTAATCTTCAAATAGCCTATTCAACAGGCTATACAGCTGGGTCAGAAGGGACGCCCTTTTTTGACCCAAAAACAAATAATTAAAAATGGGTCAAAAAGGGGCGTCCCCTTTGACCCAAGGGAGAAATATGGAAAATTTTATTTCAATTAAAGAAAATGTACAAACAGAAATTGTTGTTAAGAAATCAAAATTTATATGTAATTTAATAAAAGTGGATTCACAAGAAGAAGCAGAAAATATTATAAAACAAACAAAGAAAAAATATTTTGATGCAAGACATAATTGTGTGGCGTATAGAGTAGTAGAAGATGAAAAAATAATAGAGAAGGCTAGTGATGATGGAGAGCCTTCTGGAACAGCAGGTGGACCAATGCTAAACATTTTGCAAAAAAATAATTTGTGTAATGTTTTGGCTATTGTAACAAGATATTTTGGAGGTATATTGCTTGGAACAGGAGGACTTGTAAGAGCTTATTCTGATGCAACTTTAGAGGCTATAGATAATGCGGAAAAAGTTAAAAAGTGTATGGGGCAAGAAGCAGAAGTAGAAATTGAATATAATAATTTAGAAAATTTTAAACATTATTGTAAAATAAATAATATATTTATAGGAAATTTTGTTTATTCAGATATAATTTTTTGTAAAATTCAGTTACAAGAAAGTATCAAGTCAAGATTAATAGAGGATTTTGAGACAAAAAAAGTGAATTTGATAAATTTAAAGTTTTTATCTAAAAAATTAATAGATAAATGTATAATAAAATGATACTTTTGTAAAAAAATAAAAATTTTAATTTAAAATGTATTATAATCAGAACTGTAAAAAATTTACAGTTCTTTAATTTGTTGTTATGCAATAGGTTAATAATATAATTAACATAAATAAACAAATGAAGAGAATATTTTATTTAGGGGGGATTCAAATGAAAGAAAAAACAACTATCTTGATTTCAGATGATAATCAAGAATTTGCTCAAACTCTTGCTAATTACATACATGAGCAAGAAGATATGGAGGTAATTGGAATTGCAAAAGATGGAGAAGAAGCAGTAGAGATGATAACAAATATAATGCCAGATGTAGTACTATTAGATGTAATAATGCCACATTTAGATGGAATAGGTGTATTAGAAAAAATAAGTATGATGAAATGTAATAAAAAACCAATTTGTATAATGCTTTCAGCAGTAGGACAAGATAAAATTACACAAAAAGCAATAACTTTAGGTGCTGAATATTATGTAGTAAAACCTTTTGATATTGAATTATTAATAAAAAGAATTAGAGAACTTAAAAATTAT
This sequence comes from uncultured Clostridium sp., assembly GCA_945877035.1. Lineage (GTDB taxonomy): Bacteria > Bacillota > Clostridia > TANB77 > CAG-508 > CAG-269. The sequence continues at coordinate 5,173 of CAMCQH010000037.1, forward strand.
AAGCCTAACCAAAATGTTAATAATTTCATTGGAAGAGAAACAAAACAACAATATGTTGAAATTCCAGGAGATAGAGAAAAGAACGAAGAAAATCTAGAAGCTTTAGTAACTAATATTATTCATGAAGTTGGTGTTCCAGCACATATAAAAGGATATCAATATTTAAGAGAAGCTATTATTATGGTTGTTAATGATATTGATGTTATAAATCAAATTACTAAAAGCTTGTATCCTAGAATTGCAATTAAATTTAATACAACTCCATCACGTGTAGAACGTGCTATCCGCCACGCAATAGAAGTTGCTTGGGGTAGAGGAGACCAACAAACGGTTGAGAAGATTTTTGGATATACAATTTCAGCAGCAAAAGGAAAGCCTACAAATAGCGAGTTCATTGCAATGATTGCAGATAAGCTAAGGCTAGAATTAAAGAGTGCATAAGATTTAGCAAACACTTGCTAGAAGCGGGTTACAAAGAAACACCAATAGCAATAAACTAAAATTCATTGCACTATTTGCAGTAGAATTTGTGAAAAATCAGCAAACAATGCAACAAATCATTTTTATATAATGCAATAAACTTTCAAGATTTATTGGTCATTATTTCAAATATATGTTTGGAATATATCAATAAGTTTTGGAGGTTTTTTATTATGGAAAGAATTGATTTAGAAGTGGACGATTTTATCAATTATTGTGATTACAAAGGGCTAGCTACAAAAACAATAGCAAGTTATGAGCAGACTTTGAGGCTATTTATAAGGTATTTGCAAGACAACTGTAAAATTACCAGTACAGAGCAAGTAAAAGATAAGACAATTATTGATTACTTAACAAATGTAAAAGAAAGGGGGAAATATACAGTTGTAGCAAATGATAATACAAAACATATTAACAACCCACAAAATAGGCAAGACTTTGGAAAAAAGGTAAGCCTTGCAACTGTAAACAACTATACAAGAAATCTAAGGGTATATTTTAATTATATGTATGATAATAGACTTATTAAAGTAAACCCAATGAGAAAAATAAAGCCAATAAGAACACCTAGAAAAGTAAAAGACTATTTGGAAGATAAAGATTTCAATAATTTATTAAAAAGTTTTGATTTATCAAAATTTCACGAATATAGGGACTATATTATCACGCAACTTGTTTTTGATACTGGAATGAGAATAGGAGAAACACTTTTAATAAAAGATAAAACAGACATAAATTTCAATGATAGGAGCATATTTTTACCAGCAGAGAATACAAAAGGGAAAAAGGACAGATATGTATTTTTCTCTATGCAAATGGCAACAGAATTAAAAAGGTGGCTACAATATCGAGATAGATACAAAGAAAGTGAATATTTATTTTGCACTATAAAAGGTGGTAAATTATTAGAAAGAAGTTTTGAAAGTAATTTTACAGTATATGGGGAAAGAATAGGAAAAAAAGATATACACCCTCACTTAATAAGGAATAATTTTGCTAAAAGATTTCTTATGAATGGTGGAGATATTTATGCGTTATCTAGAATATTAGGACATAGTAGCGTAAAAGTAACAGAAGAATGTTACCTTGACTTAACAAACGAAGATTTAAGAAAACAATATCAAAAGCATTCTCCTTTAATGAATTTAAAGAGAGCATAGAAAGGGTGGTATATATGGAAAAAATAAACGAAAAAGAACTAAAAGAAATATCAAGAAATATGAATAATAAAACAGTAGATATAAAAATAGAAGGAGTTATTACAGTAGAATTTACAATGCACAAAGTACAATGCAGATATAACCAAAGAAGCGGAGTTTTATACATATATGATAAACAAGCAGACAAAAAGTTTTCAGTAGAAACCTTTATGGCATATACGCTTGAAACAAGTGAAAATAGGCAAATAATAGAAATTAAGGTAGATAACGAGGAGAATATAATAATAAATATTATTTAGGTAATGAAGACTACCAGAGCCACAAAAGCAGTCTAGAAAATTATTTGACATATAATAAAAAATATGCTAATATATATTTAGTAATTACTTAGTAGGTTTAGTAATAAGTAAGCAACAAAAAAAGACTAGGAAAGTCCGTAAAAACTTTTTCCTAGTCTTTTTCTTATGCTAATCGCTCAAGTGTTTTATTATTAAGTATATTAAGTAGAGCTTTAGCAGTTGTAGTAGGTTTTTCATATGTAAGCAACCCTCCTTTCTACCTTGAGAAAGGTAAAAATATTATATAGTAATATTTTATAAATAGCAATAGCAATAAATATAAAAACGCACAAAAAGTCAAACATTTAACTTTTTAGCGCGTTTATTTTACTATTCTTTTGGGTAATCATTTGCCACTTTGCTAACACCGCAAATATAGTTCATATCTACATTATACAATTTTGCAAGTGAAATTAAACTTTCAATAGGTATTCTAGTATAACCTAGTTCGTAATCACTATAAGTCTTTTGGCAAATGTTTAGTATATCAGCAACATATTGCTGAGTATAAAACTTTTGCACCCTCAAACTTTTAATAATATCATTATAATTCATAGTACTTACATTCCTTTGCTATAAATAAAGATAGGCAAAAATACCTATCTAAAATTTAAAATCTTTTTTTATAGGTTCAATTACTAAATTACCGACTGTTGTCTTTTCTACTTTTTTTTTGAGCCTCTCCTCTTTGTTATATCGCTTTTATTAACAATAACCTTTGAACACTCATTTATAATCTTTTGTAAATAATCTTCACTAGTCAATTTCTTTGTACTTCCAGTTAATTCGCTTGCATCGTTTATTTTTCTTACATTTTCGAAAAACTCTGGTGGGCAAATTGCCTGTTTAGTTGCAGTATCAAGAACTACTTTCATAATATCAACCCTTTCTTTTTACAAATTATGACATAATATTACCAAAAAAGATAAAAAAACACAGTACAATAGAAATATAAACTCTAATATAGAGTGAAAAACTCTAAAATAGAACAAAAAAACAAAAAATAATAGAGTAATATATTCTATATTAGAGTACATTACTCTAATACAAAATTAAAATATGATAAACTCTTACTCGCTCAATAGTTTACAAGTAGAGTAATTTACTCTAAAAACAGAGTAAAACACTCTAAAATAGAGTTGTATTCTCTACTTTTATCACTAGAAGCGGAAAGAACAATAAAAGGTGCGCAAAAAGTAGAATATTTGTAATTAAGTTTACAGTATTTTATAATAAAAGGGGAAATATAAAGCCTATTGAAACGCGCGAAAATTGAATATGCAAGATTTTTTTTATATAGTTACTATATATCATTATTACAGTAATAATAAGCAAGGAAAACCTTGTATTTTAATAAATAGGAGATAAAGACATGGAACTTGAAAAAGAAAAAGTAATTGAAAGAATGAAAGAAGCAAAAGACTATGGGTTAAGTTATTCAAGATTAGCAAGAGAAATAGGGTTACAACCAGTTACAATATATATGTTTATTAATGGTACATACAATTTATCAAAAGTAAAACAATTAAAAGCATTGTGCTATATTGAAAAATACATAGAAGAGGTAAAAGAACAATTAAGAATAATTGAACATAAAGGGTTATGCACAAAATGAAACCATTAGAGGAACAATTTAGAAAAATAATTATTGATAGTGTACCAAAAAACATAGACTTAACATTTCCAGTAAATCAAGATACGGAACTAAAAACACTACTAACACAAATATATAATTTAGTAAATACTACAAATGAGAATGTAAAAATAATGAATAAGCAATTAGTAGAAGTTTCTTTCAAAGTGAATAGTTTATTAAGAGAAGAAGAGGGGAAAAAGTGGAATAAGATATTTGGGGGCTAAGTTTTAGGAAGTCCATAGAAAAATAAAAAAATTTTTGCCTTGCGTGGAAATAACAAGAACTTAAAACAAAAAAACAAAGAAATAACAAGCAACTATTACATTATAAGAAAATAGGATGGAATAAAAATAGTATTGTACTTAATTAATAAAGTACAATATAATAATTTACGGTTACCAAAGAATCAAAAAATAAAATGAAAATGAATAACAAATCAAACAAAGTCAATTTTGTATGCAGAGAAACGCGCGAGAAGCGAGAATTTTACCCTTTTTGCGCCAGCTAATATAAAAGACTATGCGTTACTTAAAAAAGGTATATGCTTGACCATAGGTATAATATGGCATAAGGGAGGGGCATATTGTATTAAATTACAAACACTTTTTTATTAGTTTCGCCTTGTATATTTACAAGTTGTCCTTTGCGTGTAAAAAAGCGCATTAATGTAAGCAGTAGCAAGGACAGTAAAAAACTAAGGGTAATATAATAATGTACTTTTATAATATAAAATAAGATATTAAGAAAGTACAGAACATATAAGCCTCCCTTGGAAGAACTATACCTAAAAGCAAGTAAAAAACAGAAAAAGTAGGACAAATAAGATAAGTCCTACTTTTTTTCGTATTTTGATAAGTCTATGTTATCAAGTGCATACTTGATACAACTTACAAGAACATTATTAAAACTCATATCTTCTACTTGTGCAATTTTTCTAAGTGTATTATCTATACTTTCTGGAAGTCTTATTGATAACTTAACATTACTATCTTTGTATTTTTCTATTTCAAACATTTTTACCACCTCAATAATATTGTGCCACGAAAAAGGTTGTTTTAATACCATACAAAAAGGAAGACGAAAGTATTGCACTAAATTACAATATATGATAATATATGACATATAAAATAGGAAAGGGGGAAAAGAAAATGTCAATAGGAGCACAAATATTATTAGTCATAGCAATTATTATTTTTATATTTTTAGAAAACAAAAAAGTTAAATTTGGAGCAATAGGCACAACACTGTTCTTATGGATTTTTGGAAAATACTTTTTATATAGTGCAAATACAGTAAGTATTATATTTGCAATTATTATGATATGTATAGGGCTTGCATTATTGGTAAAAGAAAAGAGACAAAAAACAAAAGAAAATAAGAAGGAAAGTGCAAGTAATGAAAATTTAGGCTTAAAAATAGTAAGTATGCTATTTCCAATAGTAGGACTAATAGTATATGCAGTAAATATAGTACAAAACCCTAAAATAGCAAAAGAATGTGGCAAATGGGCATTGATAGGCTTTTGTATTGGTCTTGCTGCAATTGGAATTATAGTTACTTGTATATATTTTGCTTAATAATAAAGAAAAGGGGTAAAAATTATGGAAGAAAAGAAGAATAAGAAGAAAATTATTACTATATCAATAATAAGTGTAGTGGTAATATTGGCAATAATAGGTGCAATAGTTTTACTATTATTTAATGCACAAAAATTAAAACTTTATAATGCAACTTTAGAGCTAGGACAAGAAAATTACATAGAAGAATTGACAAAACAAGAAAATGTTTATATTAAAGAGGGCTATACATATTCAGTAAAAGACAATAAAATTGATATAAACAAAGTGGGAACTTATGAGATAACATTTGAAATAAAAGGTAAGGGAGAAACAAGCGAAGAAATAAAGAAAATTCAAGTACAAGATACAACGCCACCAACAATAAATCTAAAAAAAGACAAGTTTTTTATAGGAGATAATATCAATATAGAGGAAATAGTAGAAATAAAAGACTTATCACAAGAAGGAGAAATTTCATATAATGAAGCAAAAGCAACAGTTACAGAACAATTTGATACAAGTACAGAGGGAGCGAAAACACTAGAAATAACAGTAGAAGATAAAAACGGAAACAAAGGAACACAAAAACTAACAATATACGTAAGTAATCCTATCGTAAATTTATATGACTATATTGAAGATAAAATAAAAGGAAGTAAAAGATATTCAATAGGGTCATATGACAATAAATTTGTAATAAAATATGATTATAATTTTGGAAATGGTATTACTTCTAAAGGTTGGGTAAACTTCACAGATGAAGTACATTATAGTTATAGCAAGGTAAGTACTGGCTTTTCAACAGTTTCAACTGGAGATTTAACTTATTTTAACGATGCATACAAAGTAAATAAAGTATATACAAGTGCTGGACTAACAACTGGAACTTTAGCAATAGATAAATATTTGAAAGATGGAAATCAAGGATTTACACAAGAAAAAGGAGATTTATCTAGTTATCAAAGTTCCTTAGATAGTGAAATTTCAAGTATAAATAATTTATTGAATAATAAAAATGGAAAAATTAGCTTGGCTGGAAAAACAATAGAACAATTAAAAAGTGAAACAATAAATTTAAGAGAAATGCAAGAGCAATAGACCTAAAAAGCTATTGCTTATTTTTTAGCACTAAAAAATTGAATAGTCAATTTTCCTTGATTTTATACTGTTCGCGCCAACTACACAATAAAAAAAGTGATTTATTGCTATTGCATTAGTAAAAAAAGTGTATTACAATTAATGCAACAAACATATAGAGAGTAATGCAATAAACATTTTGAAAAAGGCATATAATTTATTGCCATAGCAGAAAAAATAAAAATGATAAAAATTGCAAAAAATAAAAACACAAAATTCGCCACGCAATTGAGGTTGCTTGGGGTAGAGGAGACCAACAAACAGTTGAGAAGATTTTTGGATATACAATTTCAGCAGCAAAAGGAAAGCCTACAAATAGCGAGTTCATTGCAATGATTGCTGATAAGCTAAGGATTGAATTAAAGAGTGCATAAAAATTATATTAGGAAAATATTCCTCACTATGTTTATAAAAAATAATAGATATAGTGAGGATTCTTTAATTTTAAATTGAAATAATTAGTAATTATCAAACTACTTTTCTACGGATTAGTAGGTATAACTATCATAAATTTTGCCTTAATATTAACCATCTTGTATTTAATACATAGGCAATAAAAAATAACCATTCTGCTTTGCACGGTCGAATGGTTATTTTATCATTTATCGGCAACCACTTTCGTGGTTTTTCATTTCCTATAATTATTATACACAGATTTGTTGTTATTGTCAAATATAATTTTTATAAAATAGTGTAAAATGGTTTCGGATACTAGAAAAGAGAAACTCTTTTTTGATATA
>CAMCQH010000038.1 GCA_945877035.1 uncultured Clostridium sp.
AATTCTAATTTTATATTTTGTAATTTTTCTTTTGTTTTATCAAAATTAGTTATTTCTTTATATTCTTTCAAATCTATATGTTCTCTTCCTGTTTCTTCTTTTGGCAGACCTCTTTCCAGTTCAAAATTATTAGATGCCATATAATTGTAAAAAGCATTTTGAAGTTGTCTATAACTATCTTTAGCTTTCCAAAATTCGCTACAAGCTAATTTGTCAATGTCATTACCTTCTTTATCTTTGGTATGAACTACAGGTAAAAAAATTAAGTGCATATGTGGTGTTTCTTCATCCATATGCACTTTTGCAGACATTATATATTGTTCGCCTAAATCTTTGTATTGAGTTACAAATTGATATGCAGTTTCAAAATATCTTTTTGTTTCTTCTTCCCCTATTGTTTCAAAAAATTCCTTATCAGAAGTAATTATATATTCACAAGCAATATTACTAACTACTTTTATTTGTCCTTTTAATTTGTATTTTTCTCTCATTAAATCAAATTCTTTTTCATAACTATATCGTGGAGATTTTATTGAATAGTTCAAATATGATTTTTCTTTATCTATATTTGCATTTGAATAATTCTTATTTTTTCTTTCATTGTGTCTATATATTCCCTTCAGATTTTCTCTTTTGTATTTTGTATTTCTAATTATTGCATAACTCATATTATCTAACCTCCTCCGCTTCAGCTAGTTTCTTCTTGGTTATACTAGCTAATAAGACATATTCATTTCTTGAATTTTGCTCTTTTTTAATTGTCTTGTAACACACTACAACACTTTTTTAGCTTACTGCTTCAAAAAGTGTTAGTGTGGCAGGAGTTCCTGCACCCTTTCCACTCAAAATAAAAAAGCCAATTTTTATTTTAAGTACTAAAAAACTATAAATAGTTTTTTAGGCAAATTAAAAGAGGCTTGTTCTAACTTAAGTAGAATTTACCTCTTTTAAATTTGCATATAAGCTACTCCAATCGAAGTCATCGCCATATCTGTCACTTCTATATGGAATATTTTTCTTTTTTTGTGTGTCTCCTTTATTATAATTATTTTTATTTTTTATATTATTTATTATATCTTTGTCATTATCACCTATAGTGTCTAGTTGTTTTTGACTATTTGAATAGTTATTTTCACCTATACCCTCTAAACATTTTTGACTATACCTATTGATATTTTCAAATATAGGTGTAATTTGTCTTTCTTCTATTTCTTTGCTATCTGTTTTATATTTTAATTTAACACTTACATATCCTTTATCCTTTAATGAACTTATAATTTTAGATACTCTTTCATGTGTTACATTAACAATATTTGCAATATATTTATTACTTGCAAAACAGCTTTTAGTTTCTTCACTTAAATATAAAATTATCGCAAGTATTATTTTTTCTTTATCTGATAAATTTTTATTTAATAAAATTTCTGCTGGTATCCATAGTCCTTTTAACTTTTGCATTGCATACCCTCCTTTCGTTTTTTATCCGCACCACGTTCGATTTTGTGGCTTTTAAAATTACTTTTAGTATAATTTAAAGTAAAAAAATAAAGCCTTAAAATTTCACTTTTAAAGCTTTATATAAGTTTATTTAATATATTTTAATAATTCATTGCCAAACAATGTTATATGAAATCTTTCGACATTCAAAGAATTAATATTTCCTGTAGTATTAATATAGTCTAATTCTAATATTCCAAGATTTTGTAATTTAATAAAGGATTTTCCTATATAAGCCCATTCTTTAGATTTATTACCTTCTTCATCAGTAGTTTGTCCTAATAAAACAAACCCCATTTCACCAGTCTGCAATTCATAGTATTTCTCAAAATCTTTCCAAAATATTGTGTTTGAACTATCAATCACCACATTTCTATTAACCCATTTTATTTTTTTCAAGCCTAAATTTGGTGTTTTATTATTTTTATCTATTTCCTCATTTTCTATCTTTTCTTTTTGTGCTTTTTCTGTATTCTTATTATAATATTCTCTATCCCCATTATTCCTATATTCTTTTATCATTTGTAATAATTGTATATCTTTTTTATTTAACATATTAACTATTTCACATAGAGTTTCTTTTTCATCATATTCTTTTTTCATTATAAAATCAATAATCAATTCTATATAGATATCAACATTTTCAGGAATAGCAACTAATAAAATGTTTCTTAAATGATTTAAAATTATATACTCATTATGTTCTGATAAGCTTAATATTTCATTTTTAAAGTCTTCTATACTTATTTTTCTTTTTATTAATCTTTCATTGATTTTATTTAACCTTTTTACTATATATTCGGGACTCGCTAAACCAAATGTCCAATTTATAACATAGACAAAAAGAGGTATTAATGAAAATGCTGGATTAACAGAACTTAAAATTCCAGCTCCAATATTTATTACATCTCCTGCATTTTTTAGTTTATTAATTGTATTATCGTTTAATATAATATCATTATTTGATATTTCTTTTGATTTTTCATTTTCCATAGATTTTCTCACTTTCAAATAGTATATATAAATTATTTATATTCTCTCTCTAATATTTTTATTGATCTTTCAGTTGGTTCTAATCCATATTCATAACTATCTTTAAATATTCTAGGAAGCTTTTTTAGTCTAAAATTCAAATCATCTAAATCACATTTTTCTAAGTCTAATTCTTCTTTACTTAACCAATTAGAATACATTTCATAATCTTCGCCTTTTTTAATTTTAAATGCTTCTCTAATGTCTTCTAATTCCATTGTTCCGCCACAATCTTCAATTATACCGAATCCTTCGCCTTCAATTACTCTTGGTAAATCTCTACCATTTATATTAGCATCTTGGAATATTTTTTCTAATACAATATTAAAACACCAATTATCTCCAAAATCATATTGAAATTCCATCTTTTCATTTTCTCTACTTAAGATATGTTTTAATTTAACATCTTTTGCATCCTTCAATTCTCTATATCTTTTGTCTAATCTAGGAATAATATTATCGTCTTCAAATATACAACCATATTGTCCAATTTTGAAGAAATCATCATTTTTAAAATCTTTTATATGTTTATTGTAAAATTCTAGATTATTAATAATAAAATTATTTAATTCATCTACTTCAAATTTATATAAATGATTTCCTTGCATTTCAAATAATGTCATTAGTATATAAGCTAATCTTGCAGCTGTTATGTCATTCATTACTTGAAATCTTCTCCATATTTTTGGTTCATATTCTTGTAACTCTGCATAAATTTGATATATTGGTTTACTTGCCATAATCTCATCTCCTTCACTTGAACGCATTTTATCATAAATTTTCATAAAAATAAAGTGATTTACATAAATATTGTAAACCACTTTATTATAATTTTATTTAATTACCAACCCCAACTTTACAATTGGATTTTTCTCTGCTAGAAAAACTTTCTTTATTTCAATACTTTCAGGAATAACTTGTCCAATTTTCAAACCGTTCTTTAGTGTTACATCTGTGTGTACTGTACTTTTGCTTATTCCAAATTTTTTTGCTGCTCCTCTTACCGTATCTTTTGAATCTATTATATAATGTGCAAGTTCTATTGCACGTTCATCTATTGATATACCTTTCATATAGTAAAACCCCCATACGAATACTTTTGTTTAATTGTATTCATTTAGGGGTTGTATTAGAACATTAGATTTATCCCAAATTTTAGACTTTGGAGATACCTTCTTGATATCCCTTTACTTTATTTAAAATTGATTATATAATATAAAAAAATATTTTAGGAGTTTATATGATAAGAGTTAGTAATATAAAAATTTATGAAGATATTTCTGATGAAGAAGTATTTAATCTTGTAGTAAAGAAATATAAAATTTTAACAGAAAATGTTAGAGAATGGCATATTTCTAAGAAGTCTATAGATGCACGAAAAAAAGATGATGTTCATTATTCTTATTCAATTGATATTGATATTAAAAATGAAGATAAATTTTTGAAATATAAAAATATATCTAAAATAAAAGATACTGCTATTCCAGAAATCCAATTAAATATGAATAAGTCTATTAAACCTGTAATAATTGGGGCTGGCCCTGCTGGTCTTTTTGCTGCTTTAACTTTTGTTCAAAATGGATATAAACCTATAATTGTAGAACAAGGACAAAGTGTTGAAGAAAGAAAAAAATCTGTTGATTTATTTATAAATAATGGTATTTTAAATACTAATTCTAATGTTCAGTTTGGCGAAGGTGGAGCTGGTACTTTTTCAGATGGAAAATTAACTTCTGGAATAAGTTCTCCTTATTGCAAAAAAGTTTTAAAAGAATTTGTGAATTTTGGTGCTCCTGAGCAAATCTTGTACTTAACAAAACCTCATATTGGAACTGATAACTTGATAAACATTATTAAAAACATGAGAGAATATATCATCTCATGTGGTGGACAATTTTTATTTAATACAAAGTTTATAGATTTTGAAACTGTTAATAATAGTGTTTCTAAAATTTCAGTTTTACATTTAGACAATAATTGTATTGAAACAATAGAAACTAATGTGCTTATCCTCGCAATTGGGCACAGTTCAAGGGAGACATTTAAAAAAATTCATGAAAAAGGTTTATTATTGGAGCCTAAAAATTTTTCAGTTGGTGTTAGAATTGAGCATTTACAAAGTGAAATTAATAAAGCTCAATATGGTACAATTACTAAATTAAAATTGCCACCTGCTGATTATAAACTAGCATATCACAGTCCTTCTGGTCGTTCTTGCTATACTTTTTGTATGTGCCCAGGTGGAGTTGTTATGCCATCTTCTAGTGAACAAAATTCAATTGTTACAAATGGTATGAGCTATTTTGCAAGGGATGGAGAAAATGCCAATTCTGCTGTTTTGGTAAATGTTATGCCTTCTGATTTTTCTACTAATAATCCTTTGGCTGGAATTGATTTTCAAAAAGATTTAGAAGAAAAGGCATTTACTTTAGGTGGTTCAAATTATTTTGCGCCTGTTCAAAGATTTGAGGATTTTTATAATAATGTAAAATCTAAATTTATTGGTTGCGTTAAGCCTTCGTATAAGCCCGGGTTTACATTGGCAAATTTAAATGATATTATGCCTGATTTTGTATCATCTACTTTGAAAGAAGGAATAAAATATTTTGATACTAAATTACATGGTTTCTCTAATCCTGATAGCATTTTAACAGGTATGGAAACTCGTAGTTCTTCTCCTGTTAGGATCTTAAGAGATGAAAATTTAGTATCAAATATTAATGGTATTTATCCTTGTGGTGAGGGTGCTGGTTATGCTGGTGGGATTATGTCCGCTGCTGTTGATGGAATCAAATGTGCAAGTGCTGCAATTAAATAATCAACATCCTCTTTTGTATTAAAATCTCCAAAAGTAAAACGAATAGCACCTTTTGCTAATTCACTTGGAACTCCTATTGCAGTTAGCACATGTGATGGATTATTGTCTCCTGATGAGCAAGCTGAGCCTCCTGATGCGCAAATTCCATATTCGTCTAATTTAAATAATAGTTCACTTGAATCAATATTTTCAAAACTAACATTAATATTTCCCGGTAATCTTTTTTCCATTGTCCCATTTATATGAATATTTGGGACATTTTCTTTTAATTTTTCTAAGCAATAATCTCTTAAATTTCTTAATTTATTTTGATATTGTTCCAAATTTTTTTCTGCAATTTGGGCAGCTTTGCCTAAACCTACTATTTCTGGAACATTTTCTGTTCCTGCTCTTTTATTTTTTTCTTGATGTCCGCCATCTATAAATCTTTCAAATTCTATTTCTTTTTTTACATATAATGCTCCTACTCCTTTTGGTGCATATATTTTATGTCCTGATAATGATAACATATCTATATTCATTTTTTGTACATCAATAGGTATATTTCCGAGCTGCCTGAACGGCATCTGTATGAAATATTATATTATTTTGATGTGCTATTTTGGCAATTTCTTCTATTGGCTCAATTGTTCCAATTTCATTATTCGCAAACATTATACTTATCAAAATTGTATCTTTTCTAATTGAATTTTTTAGAGTTTCTAAATTTATAAATCCATTTTCATCTACATCTAAATATGTTACATCAAATCCATTTTTCTCTAAATTCTGGCAGCTATGAAGTATTGCTGGATGTTCTATTTTTGATGTTATAATATGTTTTCCTTTATCTTTATTGGCATATGCTATGCCTTTTAGTGCTGTATTATCACTTTCAGACCCGCAACTTGTAAAATATATTTCCTCTGCTTTACAGTTAATTAATGATGCAACTCTTTTTCTTGCTTCTTCAATAGCTCTTTTTGCACTTCTTCCAATACTATAAATTGATGAAGGGTTTCCATATTCTAAACTCAGATATGGAACCATTTCTTTAAAAACTTCCTCTTTAACTCTAGTTGTCGCACTATTGTCAAAATATCTAACTTCCATAAAAATCCTCTTTTCTGTGTTACTTTTTTATATTATATTCATTTTATGGTATTAGTTGTTAATTAAATTTTTGATTTTATCTAAATTATTAATTGTCTGCCTATAACCATACTTATAACAATTATCTAATTTTTCTACCTCTAAAAGTCCTGTTTTGTCTGTTTGTATTGTTAGAATCATGTCACTATTTTTTATATTTTCTTCTGATACTTTATTCCCCATTATATCTATTGACCTCATTGCTATATCCATTATATTGCTGTTTTCATCAATTTCATCTGACATAAAGTTAACTGTTAATACTTTATCTACTCCTTGCTTTTTTACTTCTGTAGTTGGGAAATTATCTAAAATTCCTCCATCTAAAAATTTATGATTTTCATATATGCATGGGTTAAAAGCTACTGGAAAACTACTACTTGCTCTTATTGCTTTTCCTATTGAAATATCTGTTATATATTTGTTTTTATCTTTCATTCCTTCTGGTACACAATTTGTAAATATATATTCATTAGAATCTTGAACATCAACTGCTGGAATAACTATCGGCATTTTTATATCTGATACTTTTTTTATTCCTTTTCTTTTTGCTACTTCATTAAAGGCTTTTTCTATTTCTTCTCCTGAATAAAAACCTGAAAAATTTGTTTTTTTATTTGCCATAAAGTTTTTTAAGCTTGTTATTGCAGACATTGAGTTTGGATTTAGTAAATCTTTTGCATATCTTTTAAATAGTATGTATATATAATATGGCGAATATCCCATTGCATATAAAGTTGATATTATACTACCTGAGCTTGTTCCTCCTATTGCATCTATTTTTATATTGTTTTCTTCTAGTGCTTTTAAAACTCCGGCATGTGCTATTCCTCTTATTCCTCCTCCTGATAAGGCTAATCCTAGTTTCAATTTACTCACCTCATGTAAAGTATTTACTATTTTTTATGTATTTAAACCTGTTTTTGTTACTATCTAAAAAAAGAGGGATTAAGGGGCCACCACTGTGAAGTGAACCCCTTAATCCCTCTTTTTTATTTAGTATAATAAATTTCTCCATTTCCATAAATTACTTGATAATATTCTCCGATAAATGTAGGTTCATTATCATTTAATTTATACGTTGGTTCTACTATAATTTTTCCATCAGCATCTATTACTCCCCATTTTTCATTTTGTTTAATTCCAGCAAAACCATACTTGTTTACTTCTGTAACTTTGTCATATTTAAAATCGATTATCTTTGCTCCAGAAGCTTCTACAAATCCCCATTTATCGTCTTGTTTTTTTGCAAATATTTTATTATTTTTAAATACTTCTGTGTTAGTTACTTCTTTTTCTTCAAGTGATATGTATTTTGTTTCTTCTCCATTATATATTTTTAAATATTCTTTATTATTTTCAATTGTCGCATCTTTCAATTCAGATATTTTTTCCATTTTTTCTGAATATATTTCTGTCATTTTTGTATCATTGCTTACTGCTTGTAACATTTTTGTATTTTCTATTTTTTGTATTGAATTATAGTTAAATTCTATTTTTGTTTTTTCCTCATTATTTATAACTCCTAGTTTTCCGTTTGTGTTACATGCTATAAAATAGTTATCATATAAATATTGAATATATGTATATTCATTTTTGGTTATGTTTTCTCCATTTTGGTATATGCTATATGTTGTTTTTCCATCTACTGTATCTATGTATATTTTGTAGTCTGTATTGTCTACATTTATTATTGCTGTATTTTCGCTCATGTTTGTTTCTTGTCCATTTGCATCAAATGTTTTTACATTTTCATCTGTTGTTCTTGCATATATATAATCTCCTGTTATGTCTATTTGTTTGTATTCAAATGGTACAATAACTTTTCCTTCTATTGAGATTACTCCGTATTTTTTTCCTTTTAATGCTGTTATTGTATTATTACTCTCATTGTAAATTAATGATTGATATTCATTAGATATTATTTGTTTATCATTTTTTAGTAATCCATATTTTCCATTTTCTGCGCAAATAACATAGATATCATCACTGTTTATTTCTATTATTCTATACAAGTCATTATATATTACTTCAATTATTTCTTTTCCTTCTAAATTTACATATCCATATCTATATCCTTCTTCTGTTGTTTTGCTTACTATATATCCTGATTTTTTATAACCGCTTTCTTCTTCATAAAATTTGTCTGCTTCTATTTTATCATATTGAGGTTTTACTAATGTTGCTCCTTTTATATTTATTACTCCATATTTACCATCTTTTTTTACTAATAATTCTCCCTCTTTTGTTTGTAATGTATCTATTTCATCATATATTGCATTTGTTATCTTTTTTCCGTTTATGTCTATTATTCCATATTTTCCATTTTGGCTATATTTTAGAGTGCTTTTTTCGTACATTAAATCACTTAATATGTTTTTTAATCTTAATGGTTCTATGTTTTCGTATTCTGTATATATTTCTTCACCTTTTTCATTTATAACTTTTGTAGCATTATTTTCATAGCAAATAAACACATCTTTTTGTGGATTTGGTATTTTTACATTTTCATATTTTGCTTCTATTATTTTATTTCCTTTTGCATCTATTACGCCATATTTGTCGTTTTCTTTTAATATAAAATATTTATATTCTGATATTGTTTCTATTTCGTATTTTCTGTTATCTTGTTGGATTTTTTGTGCTATAAAGTATCCTGCTATTGCTATTATTATTAATAATATTGTTATAATGATTATATTTTTCTTTTTCATATCTTTTCTCCTTGATTTAATGTTTCTCATATTTTATCATAAATTATATAGTTTATGCAACTATAATTTTTTAAGGCATAAGTAAAAATGAGAGAAAAAAATCTCCCATTTTATATATGTCATAATCAATTATTTTTTTAAAGGTACAACTTTTATTGTATATCCCATTGGATATAGCAATTTAATAAGTGTATTAGTCTGTGGAGAATTAGCATATCTTTCTATTCTAGCAATAACAGGTTGTTTAATTCCACTTTTTTTACTTAATTCTCTTTGAGTAAGATTACACTTTTTTCTTGCCTCAATTGTTGCTTCAATTATTTCTTGTTCTAATTGTATCTCTGCGGCCTGTTCTGGACTAATCTCAAGTTTTTTCTTTACATCTTTCCAAGATATATAATTTTTATTCTCCATCACTCATACTCCTTTTTATAAAATCTCTTAAATTTCTTTCTGCCTTTTCAATTTCTTTTTTAGGTGTTTTTTGTGTGCTCCTTCTATATTGTATTTATATGATAACATATTTGTTATCATATGTCAATATTTTTTTATTTTTTAAGGCACACAACATATTTAAACATATATTGCATGCCTTTTAAGGTAATTTAAATGCCAAGAATTTATTTTTTACATCCCTGTAACAGGAAGTTTTTTTACTGCCACATTTTCATTAGATGTTTGTGGTAATTTTTCTTTTGTTTCTTTATCATTTTTATTTTCTGTTTGTGATTCTTCTTGAGTTTCTTCTTGCGTTACTATAACATTTTTATTTTCTATTTGTGTTTCTTCTTGTGTTACTATAACATTTTTATTTTCTGTTTGTGGCTCTTCTTTTTTAATTTCTATTTGTTCAATAGTTTCTGTTGTTTCTTTTTCTTCTGTATCATTTTTAGGGGTAGTTTTGAATAAATTATTAACTGTTATAGTTAATCTTTGATTGAATGAAATATTGAATTCAATTAATTGATTATTTAATATATATCCATCTTTTGCTGATGTTTCTTGTATGTAATATTTTCCTGGTAAAAAGTTTGGTATTTCAACTTCACCATTTGAATTTGTTTTTAGATTAGAATATATTAAATTTTTATTGCTATCATAAATATTAAATTCTACATTTTCTAATCTTTCTTTTGTTTCTTGGTCTTGTGTAACTATTTTCACTTTTGTTTCATTTTTGTAGTATTCTTCATTAGTTTTTCCAGTTGCATCTTCATATATTGCTGTTGTTAATGCATAATCTTGTTCTAAACTGTTTGGTGCTTGTCCATATAGTACTGGTTTGCTTTTAATTTTTGTACTTATAGCAATATTGAAGTTTCCTTCAGTTGTAAGATTTTTAATAGGTATTAGTATTTTGAATTTTTCATTTTGAGAAAATTCTGTTTTTTCATTATTATTTATATCTGTGATTTTTATTCCTTCAAGCAATTCATTTTCTGTTTTTTGCATTTCAACTTTATAGTTTGAAATTGTTGTTCCTGCTTGAATTGAATATGTTTTTGATAAATAATTTTGGTGTATACTGTCTACTTCAAATAACTCTTGTTCTTTTATTATATTTACTGTATTTGATATTGGTATTTCAGTGCTTGCATCTGCAGCATTGTAAATTTGATAAAATGCTTTTATTGTTCTTTCTCCTGCTTCTCCTATTCCAGTATAACCATATCTATTGTTTCCATGAATATAACAGTATATTGCTTCTTTCGTTGCTGCAAATGCTTCTTCTTTAGTTTTACACCCTAATTCTTCAATTGTTTTATATGGATATCCATTTATAATTATTCTCCATAGTGTTACATCTGATATATTATTATTTATTGATACAGAATAAGGTGCTGTTACATCTACATCTTGTTTCGTTTTTTCTAAACAATATGCTGGATATTCTACACCATCTTGAATGTATTTTGCATAATAGATGGTACGTTCTGTTCCTTTATATTGTAGCAAGCTTCCGCAATTTCCTCCTGAAATGATAGTTGCTGAATTAATATTTACAGCTTGTACTGAATTAAATGTAAGAAATATGCTCAATATTAAAATACTTGTTATTATTAATATAATTTTTCTAGCTTTAAAAATTTTTAGTTACCTCCTTTTTTCTATTCCTTGTATACATCTTCTGTATTCTGGTTCATTTTCTACACATGTTATTAGTGTAATTTTATTTTCTTCTGTTTCTTCTAAGTCTTCCCAATCTGTGTCTTTTATTATCTTGTTTTCAATAACTGTATATGTTTTTTCAAAATCATTATATTTGTAAATTATTTCATCTCCTTCTTGTAGTTCTTTTATTCTTGCAAAATAATTTACTGCATATCCTCTATTATGTGCCGCAAGCCCTATATTTCCACTTTTTTTAGAGGTCTCTTCAAAATGACCTACATATTTATCCATTACTTCTTTTCCTGTGCCTTCAGATATGCTTGCTTCTAATGATATTTTGGGAATTTTTATTTTCCAATTGCTTTCTTTTGTTGCTATTTGTGAATTTTCTTCTGTTTGTATAATGGGGTTATTATTTTGAATTTTTGAATCTTCTTTTGTGTCTTGATTAATATTGTTTGAGTTTAATTCTACTAATACTGTACTTCTTTTGAATATATTAGAGATTAGGTGTTTTTCAAAATCATTTTTTTGGGGTAATAAATTTGTTCTGATTAAAAAAATATATACTAGTATTGTTATTGCTAAACTTACAATATTAACATATCTTTTAGTGTAACTAATCATTCATATAGCTCACCTGCCTTTTTGTTTAGTTTTGTTTTTGGATTTGTTTTTTCGAAAAAACTTTCTTTGATTTAAAACACTTTCGTGTATTTGATTTAAAATCTATAAATATGTTACCACGTTTTTTTTAATTTGTAAAGCACTTTTCATCGCAAAATTCGCTATTTTTCGACAAGCAAAATTTTCATTGCCAATGCAACAACTTTTTTCTAAAAAGTGTTGTCATATTC
>CAMCQH010000039.1 GCA_945877035.1 uncultured Clostridium sp.
TGGTATTACTGGTTTGTATAGGATTGCGGTTATAATATCTCATCTCCTCTGAAAAAACACATCCACAATATTTTTGCATATATAATCCTAGTTCTCTTGCTTTAGCTTGTCCTTCTCTAAAACCAACTCTAAAATCTCTATATAAAAATTTCAATCCATATTTTTGAGCAATTTCTTCTCCTTGTTCTTTTAATACTTCATGATTTTGATATGGACTTACTAAAAGCGTTGTTGAAATTGTATCATATCCATTTTCTTTTGCATATTTTGCAGTTTGCTCTAAACGAACTTTATAACAATAATTTTGACATCTATTTTTTAAATCACATATAACATTTTTGCAAAATTCATCTAATCCATATTCTTCTTCAAATATTGCTTCAACATTTATGCTTTTAGTATATTCTTTTAAGCAATCTCTTCTTGCTTTATATTCCATATATGGATGTATATTGGGATTATACCAATATACTGTTGGTTCTATTCCTTCTTTTCTTAAACTATCTATGCAATATACACTACAAGGTGCACAACATGTATGCATTAATAATTTCATTTTGATTTTTCCCTCCTAATACACACAATAATACATTGTATCTCCTTCAAAAATGAACTGTTCCTTTTCTAATTTATCCCAATCTTTATCTTTAAAATATGTATCATATATTTCCGGTTTCATTTGTACTTTTTGTAAATTTCTACTTGTGTAATAATTTATTGTGTCAACATTACACCACCATATCATTAAAGCCCTATGTGTATATAGTGATTTATGTTTTAATTCATTATAACACCAAGTTACGTTTTTATCATAAGCTATTGCTATATTTTTTATTTCTATATTGTTATTTTGTTCATATTCTAACATATATTCATTAACTTTTAAAGTTTCTTCTTTATCTAATTTATTTGCTTGTTTATGTGAAATTAAAATATTTAAAGTATTTAATATATTCATTATTACATAAATAATTAGTATTGTTATCATAACATATTTATAATTTGTTTGTTTTTCAAATATGGTTGTTGTACAATATAAGTATATAAATATTAATCCAATTAACGCTCCTATAGAAAATACCATTCTTCCAAGTCCAAAACTTGATAGTGATACTATGTTTATAATTACTGAACTTATAATTGCCACAACTGTAATCAATAAAATATTAATTGTATTAGAAAATTTATTATTTTCTTTTTTATCCCATATAGCTGTAATAATTAATATTGATATCAAAAATATTAAAAACAAATATTTAGGAAACAACTCACTAGAATATATTAGAATTTTATATATATTTGCTATTATATAAATTATATTGGCAAATATTTCACTTATACTTCCTGTTCTTGTTTGCTCTAATCCATATATTTTTCCACATATTTTTATCTGTAACATATTAATTGCTATACAGAATAAAGATATAAGCATAACAATAATCATGTTTTTTATAATTTCTTTATTTATTTTTTTATTTTTAATTAATGCAAATACAAAATAAAATGTTATAAAAACATTTATTGTTCCTTGATAACAAAAAACACCCAATAAAACTAAAATAATTACCTTGATTATATTTTCTTTTTCATTTAAATATTCTGCAGCTAATATAAATAGTAATATACTTATGGACATTACTATGCCTTCTGTAAAATACAAATTTTCTAAATACATAAAATTCATTATTGTAACATATGCTATTAAACTTGTTATTATAATTTCATCTTTCTTTTTATATTTTGCCATAATCCCTATTAACTTAATTATACATATACATGAAATTATAATTGCAAGTACTGTTAATATTACTACATAAGCATTTATATTAATATTCATTTTATCAGCAAGTTGTCCTATTATGTACATGAATATTCTTCCATCATTTAAAGAATATTCTATACTATATCTTTTATATCCCATTTTTATTAATCTGTATGTATCTGTTGAATAATGCATTGTAAAAAATGGAAAAAATATCATACTTGCTATTATAACTATACAAAAATAAATAATTATCTTTTTTTTCATTTTTTGTTCCTCTTGTTTTTATTCATCAATTTTTTCTTTTATTATATATTGTGGTCTTCCTTTTATTTCTAAATATATTTTTCCTACATATTCTGATAAAATTCCTATTGTTATTAATTGAATTCCTCCCATAAATAATACAGATATTATTGTTGATGCATATCCCGGTACATCTTTTCCCATCATTAATGTTTGAATTACTATTTGTATTGCAAAAATTAAAGATAATATAGATATTATGCTTCCACTAATTGTTGCTATTTTTAAAGGAGTTACAGAAAATGATGTTATTCCATCTACAGCATATCTAAATAATTTCATAAAATTCCATTTTGTTTTTCCTGCTGCACGTTTTTTATTTTCTACTTCTATATATTTTGTTTTAAATCCTACCCAACTAAATATTCCTTTTGAAAATCTGTTATATTCTTTTAAATCTAGTATTGCTTGCACAACTTGTCTTGTCATCATTCTAAAATCTTGTGAACCTTTTTTCAATTCTATTTCTTTATTTCCTGCCATAATTCTATAAAACATATTTGAAAACCATGATTTTACTTTTGATTCGCCTTTTCTATTTCTTATTGTTGTTACTGTGTCATATCCTTCTTCTATATATTTTATCATTTGAGGAATATTTTCAGGATCATGTTGCAAGTCTGCATCTAATATTACAACCATATCTCCTTTTGCATTTTTTAGTCCAGCATACATTCCTGCTTCTTTTCCGAAATTTCTTGAAAAGCTAATAATATTTATATTTTTGTCATTTTCTCTTAATTTTTTTAATTTATCTAATGTATTATCTTTACTTCCATCATCTACAAATATTATTTCATATTCATATTTTTCTGTTATTTTATCAATTACTTCTTTTAGTTTTTTATAAAATAACTCTATAACTTCTTCCTCATTATAAGCTGGTACTATTATTGATAACTTTTTCATAGTCTTTCTCCTCACTTTTATAATTTCACTACTATTCATAAACTTCATAAATGCTTACTTCATCTATTTTGTTTAAATTTTCTCTTACATATTTTACAACATTTAATGGTGTTTGCCAATTTGAATTAAGATTTTCTTTTCTTATTAAATATAATTCATTTCTTTGCCTTTGTTCTATTTTTTCTATTTGTCCTTCTTCACCATCTTTTCCTATATTTCCTTTTAAGAACATATCAAAATCTTTATTGTATTTATCTAATGGTATCATATATATTGCCGCTTCTGCATCTAATATATAAACTTTTTTACCTTCTTGCTCTTTATCTAAAATATAGTTGTCTATTTCATTAATTCTATCTTTCAAATTTGAGCTTACCTCTATATTTTTAAAATGAGCTATATCCGTATTTTTCTCCGTTTTCGCATATACATACATTTTGTTAATAGATTTTGTAAAAACCATCGAAAATACAAATAGCCATATAATTAATGTTATTATTTTATACACTTTATATTTTTTAGCATAATTAATTTTATTATATATTTTTTTCCCTAACTCACTAATAACATAAATTAGTCCAACTATTGAAATCAAACTTCCTATTAAAAAATGTATTTCATCTGATATTGGGTACATTACAATTATTATTGAAAAACTATATATTAAAATTGTTAATATACTTTGTATTTTTTCATTTTCTCTTTTTAGAACTTTTGTGATTATCAATATAATAGCCATTAGCATAATTGAAATTGGTATTAATATTGAAAGTACTCTTATTTCTATTTTATCACTTTGTAATAAGCTTGAATATGGTATATTATTTGAAAATGTACTTATTCCAAGCACCGCATAATTTATAAAATCTTGCATAGCTCCAGAAATAATTAAATATATAAATAAAATTGCTACTGGTATTAGTATTCCTACTATTCTAATTGTAGCTATTTTTGTATATTGCTTGAATTGTTCTTTATTTTCTACAAATAATAATTTATATATTACAACAATTCCAGCAAGAGTTACTCCTATACTTTGTTTTGTACATATTGCAAGTCCTGCTAATATCCCGCAAAGCGAAATCTTTTTTCTTATTATAACCTGAAATGTTTTTTATATCTTTTAATTCTTGATACAAAATTACTAATGATATAAACAAAACTACTATATTATAATCTATGCAATAAATATCTCTGCATAATATTCCTATTAATGCTGTAATAATTAATGATGTATTTTCTTCTTTTACTAATAGTGTAAATATTTTATATATTGTAAATAATATGCCTGTCCAAAGAACTGCTGCTAAAATTCTTGATACTATTACTTCATTTGCAATTAATTTTAGAAAAATTGATGTAACCATTGGTAATAATGGCGTTGTTATCATACTTATGTCTTTATATGGAGTTAATCCTTCTGATATTGCTCTTGCAGTATTATAATTCCATATTTCATCTAGATTACTTATTGGTTTAATTATTATTATCGAAAATATTATACTAAATAGTATTACTAATAGTATTTTTTTTGTCTTTTTTTGATTCATTTGTTAATCCCTCGTATTTATTTTCCTCTATAATTTTATTCGCTATATTCATTCCTGATTTTATAGCATAATTCATCCCTCTATCTTCTGGATAAATCTGTGGCATTGTGCACAAATATATTTTTTCATTTTTCAATTTATCATCCATTATATAATCAGAATAATTACATTCTATTATTGGTTGAGCATATTTTTCATCAAATACATAATAATCTTTTACATTTTCAATTGTAAATTCTTTATTTATTTTAGTTAGATGTTTCATATATTCTTTTAATAATTCTTCTTTTGATAAATTATATAACTTATTATCTTCTGTCATATAATTTGAAATATATATTATATGATTATTATCATAATTTGATTTATCTATAAAATTAGTATGTTCTATAATTCCACCAAATGGTATATCATTATCACCAATATTTAGCCAATAAAATGGAGTTAAACTTTTGTTAGTAACAATCATCATTGTTCTAGCTGATGTATAATTAACTTTATGAATTTTTTGTTTTTCTTCTGTTTCCATATATTTATCAAATATTTTTTCAAAACTTCTATAATCAATTGTTGAAACGATTATATCAAATTCATCTCTATTTTCTTTGTCGTTACTATATTTTACAATATATTTATTATTTTCTTTTACTACTTCATTAACACTTGTATTTAAATTAATGTTTACACCTTTATCTATTAAATATTTATAAAATTTGTCTGTTATTTTTTGATAACTTCCTTTTATATATCCTAATTGTTCTCCTTCTGGTGTGCTTGATGTACTTCTTAACTTAATTTTCCCCCATAACCATGCCATACTTACTTTGTCTTTTTTCTCTCCAAATTTTGATATCAATAATGGTTCCCATACTTTTGAATATATATTATCACCTATTCTGTCTTTTAGCCATTTTTCTGCTGTTACTTTTTCTAACTTTTTATAATCATTAATTAATTTTATATGTATTACATTAAATCCGAATCTCAATTTTTGAACAAAATTTAATGGTTTAAATTTTAATAATGATATTGGTGTTCCAAATGCATATGGTGTTTTATTTGTAAGATATCCCATTTTAGTTGCAGGCCATATTAGCTCATCTTCTAATTCCATATCTTTTATCAGTTTTATTGCTTCTTTATCACTTTTAAAAATGTGTCTATAATATTTTTCTAATCTAGTACCACATATTTCTATTGTATCTACCATTCCTCCTACATAAGGTTGTCTTTCAAAAATAGTTACATCTTGTCCTTTTTCTATTAACTCTTTTGCTATAGTTAATCCACTATAACCTGCTCCAATAATTCCTATTTTCATTATCTTTCTCCTTTTAAGACATAATATGTTACTGACCCTAAATTATGGCATTCATAATTTTTAGTTATTTCATCATATACCATTTTTCCATATTTGGATTCTAATATGTCATTTTCAAATGTTTTATTATTAACATTGTCACGTATTTCATTTATAATTACTTCTGGTTTTTCTTTTATTATGTATTTTTCAATTTCATCTTTTATTTTACTATCATATTCTATAATTGGCAACTGAAAGAAATATTTCGTTTCAGGAAGTTTATCGAATAATAAATAATAATATGAATTATTACCTAAAACTAAAATTTCATCATCTCTGTCAATATAATTCTTTATTTCATTAATTGAACTTCTAAAATTTTCATAAACCTTATTTTTATATTTCATATAATTTGAAAATGATACTAATCTCATACTTATTAATAACGTAATACAAATTGTAATCATTACATATATAAGTTTTAAAGGCAATTCTTTAATAATTTTGCAATTCATTAAATCTTTTTCTTTTATTTTTTCATTTATAATATACATAGCAATTATAATTTCTAAAACAAAGCATGGTGCTAGTTGTATTAAATAGTGATTATATGCTGCTGGAGCCCACCCTGTTAATATCGTTGCAATTATAAAAAATAATGTAAGAAATACTTTAGTTCTTTTATTAATTTTTTTAGAAATTAATATTACGATATTACTAATTAACATTAATATTAAGTATCTCAAATACTTATATCCCAAAAATAATTGTAAAAGTCCTTGTATTTTTTGCAATATAGTTGATTTTGAATAATTTATATTCATCAAAAAATATGCATCTATAAATGAATCCATCGCTCCATTAACTACTAAATATATAATTATTGGAATTGCAATTATAAATATTCCAAATAACATATAGCCAATTGCTTTTACTAATTCTTTTATTTTTTTATCTTTTATTGAGCATATTAATTGTACTATTCCAAATACGGCCCATATAGTGCAATATGTTGGTTTTATCAAAAATGTTATTGCAAATGTTGTTCCTACCATTATCCAGTTTAGTTTATTGTTTTCTTTACTATGTAATATTTTTATTATGTAATACATTGCAATACTTATAAATGCTATTGCATATTCTTCTGAAAAATTCCCTCCATAAAAATATTTAAACGATATAAATACATATATTATGGACATTATCATAGAAAAGTCTTTATTTAACATTATTCTTGCAGTTTTATAAATAAATATAGTTCCTATATATGCTATTATGAATTCCATTATAAATAATCCATATTTATTGCTTATTATAAAAGCTAGTGCATTTATTATATATACTATTGGTCCTTTATGATCAAATAAATCTTTATATATTATTTTATTTTCTAGTAGTCCTTTTCCCATCACCTGAAATACAGATGAATCTATATCTGGTAGCATATTTTTGTATAATAGTGATGAATCTAAATATATTAACGATATTATAAAAACTATTATAAACAAAAAAATATATGATGTATATTTTCTTATTTTGTTAAAAATTTTATTATCTGTTTTTTCAATGTTTTCAATTTTCTTTGACATTTTTTGTTTTTCTTCTATTTTTTCCTTCATTTATTTTCCCTCTATTTTCAAGTTTAACTACTACACATTTTTTATTTAAATAAAACTTTGCTGTCCATTATTTCCATTATATTCATATCCCAAATGTTCATAAGCCGGAGGCAATACAACTCTTCCTCTTAAAGTTCTCGATATAAAGCCAATTTGAATTAAATATGGCTCATATACATCTTCAATAGTTTCTACCTCTTCTCCTATTGAAACAGCTAATGCTTCTATTCCAACTGGTCTTCCACTGTACTGAACAATCATTGTGTCTAGTAACTTTCTGTCTATTTCATCTAACCCTAATTCATCAATTTCAAGTTTATTTAATGTATGTTTTGCAATTTTTAAGTCAATATCTCCATCGCCTAAAACTGCTGCATAATCTCTAACTCTTTTTAATAATCTATTTGCAATTCTAGGTGTTCCTCTTGACCTTCTTGCTACCTCTATTGCTGCTTGTTCATCTATTTTTACACCTAATATTTTTGCTGTTCTTTTAACTATTTTTGTTAGATTTTCTACTGAATATAATTCTAGTCTATTTACAATTCCAAATCTGTCTCTTAAAGGTGTTGTAAGTGAACCTGCTTTTGTTGTTGCTCCTATTAGTGTAAATTTTGGTAAATCTAATCTTATTGACCTTGCGCTTGGGCCTTTTCCTATCATAATATCTATTGTGTAATCCTCTAAAGCTGGATATAATATTTCTTCCACATTTTTGCTTAGTCTGTGGATTTCATCTATAAAAAGTACATCATTTTCTGATAAGTTTGTAAGTAATGATGCTAAATCCCCAGGCTTTTCAATTGCTGGGCCTGATGTTATTTTTATGTTTGCACCCATTTCATTTGCAATTATATTAGAAAGTGTTGTCTTTCCAAGTCCTGGAGGTCCATATAATAATACATGATCTAATGCTTCGCCTCTTTTTTTAGCTGCTTCTATATATACTTTCATATTTTCTTTTACTTTATCTTGTCCAATATATTCATCTAAAGTTTGAGGTCTTATTGTATTTTCAAGTCTTTCTTCTCCTTCATTTTCTAATTCTGGACTTGTAATTCTATCTTCGTTCATATCTTATCCTTTCTATATATTATCAATAAATTCTTCTATTATTTTCAACATTTTTTCATTGTTAGGTTGATATTTTTTAGGTTCAAAATCTTTTATTTTTTCTATTGCTTGCTTTAGCTCTTCGACTTTTTCAATTCCTATTATATAACCTTTATCATTAAAATCTTTTACTATTTCTTTTTGATGGTTATTTACATGTTCTCCATATTCATGCATACGCGGAACTGCTATTACTTTTTTTCCTTTTTCTATGGATGATATAATTGAACCTACTCCACCATGTGTTATTATCAAATCAGCTTCATCTTGAAATTTTTCTAATTGTTCCTTTGACATCAAGTCAATTATTTTCATTTTATTTGATTCAAATTTTGTATATCCTGCTTGTACAATTACTTTTTCTTTTATTGTTCCATTTTTTATATTTTTTTCTATTTCTTCTAATAGCCTGTTAAAACTATTATTTTGTGTTCCTAATAATACTAATATCATTAATAAATTGACCCTCCATATACTGCTTTTGGATATAATTCTAGCATTTCTTTCCATTGTACTATAAACAAATCTGCAATTGGATATATTAGTCTTCCTGTCGCAGTTTTTTTATTTCTGTTTGCAAATGTTTCTATATATATTATTTTACTTCCAAATATTTTTCCTAAGTAGCACATTGGTCCTGCCGTATGTGTTCCTGTTGTTACTATAACTTTTGGTCTTATTTTAAAATATAAATATACTGTTTTTAAACATAAATAAAAGTATTTGAATATATATGTGAACAGTTTTGCTCTTGTTCCATATGGTAGAAAATATATTTTTTCTCCATATTGTTCTTTTAAGTTTTCGTTTGCTTTGTCTTTTTCTGTTATTATTTTATAATCATATTTTTCAAATAGAGGAGAGAGTTGTAATAGTTCATTTAAGTGTCCTCCTGTACTTGATATAAATAATACTTTCTTTTTCATTTTTTTCCTCTTTTCTTCTGTATTATTATACCTTTAATTTGTTTTTCTGTCTAGTTTTATATGTATTATTTTTTAATTATTAATTCAACTATGTCTAAATCTCCTTCTCTCATTTTTCTACCTCCTTTTCTAAAAAAATTAACTGCATAAATTCAAAAATTTCAATTTTTGAATTTACACAGTTAGATTTTAACACTCATATCTCAATTCAAATCTACACATATAAAAGTATACGGAAGCTTGTTTTGCTGAGACTGATAGAAGTGCTACTTTTGCCACGGCGACTCATGATGCTATAAGAATAGTCATAATCACCTCCTCGATTAACGCAAGGAGAGTTAGAATCAATAGATGTTTCTGTTGTCCATTCAATACAGTTACTTGCCATATCATATACATTACATTGCACATCTTTTGTTGTTTGATTATTTGTTCCTGTTGTTGCTAGTGAAGTATTTACACTATTTTTTCTTGAATATGCTGAATTATCTCCACATGTTTGCAAGAATAATGTTGCTGTATCCCATGCATAACTATTCATTAAATCACTTGTGAATTTTGTTGCATCTTTATACATATTTCTTGCTAAGTTTGCTGCTTGTATTTGTGTTACGTAATTATATACATAGTCACTTGCTTTTGTTGTTACTGTTGCTAATGCATTTTCTGATGCACTTCTTGCTGTTGCTGTTCTTGCTTCATATCTTCCGATATAAAAGCCTCCACTTTGTGCTAATGATGCTTTTGTTTTAAATTCATTTATATTTTTTGCTGTTGTGTTTCCAAGTGTTGATGTTACTAATTCTTGAAAAGTTCTCTCTCCATCTGTTATTACTGCATCGTTTAGTGCTGTAGGATTTCCATTACTATCAAATGTATATCTATTCAAATTTATTGTTTTTGAATTTGCTTCTGTTTTTGCTACATCTGTATATATTGTTCCTGTTGGTATCCATACAAATTCATTTTGGTTACTATCTATTATTACTATTCCTTTATCTACTGTTGTTGCGTCCCCTGTTATTTTAAATCCTGCTGGTACTGTTATTTTATTTCCATATGCATCTACTATTGGTGAATTTACTTTTTTCGTTAACATGTCGTCAGTCTGTGCTTCGGCTATTGTTGCTGCTGCAATATAATTTTTGTCTCCTGTTGCTATTCCTATTTGTTCTTCATATTCTCTTAATATTGCACTTTCCTCTGATGTTTTTTGTTCTGTTATTTCTTTTGCCTCTTTGGCTCGTGCAAATAATCCTTGGTTTGTTAATGATGATATTGATATTCCCGCCAATATCAATAAAATAATAATTGTAATTACTAAAGAAATTAATGTAATTCCTCCTGTGTTTTTCAAATATTTTTTCATATGTTTCCTCCTTTTATAATTTTTACGACAATTTTATCATAATAAATATTATATTATTACTATTATTTTGTCAATAGTTTTTATGACATTTTTATCATACTTTTTTAAAGATAATTATGACATAATTATCACAACAATTTTTATTTATGGAGGATACCATATGATTAAAGAATATAGAATAAAAAATGGTTTTTCACAAGAGCAATTAGCAGAAAAAATAAATATAAGTTGGAGACATTTGCAACGATTAGAACATGATGAATCCAAGACTACTGTTAAAACTTTAAAAAAACTTATAAAAGTTCTTAAAATATGTGACCAAGATATTTTAAAATATTTAAATGATATAGATACTAATGAAGATGATAAATATTAATTATAAAATAAAAAGTTGTCAAAAAGGGACGTCCCTTCTGACAACTTTTTATTATTACCCAAATATTCCTTTTTTCTTAACCGGTGGTTGTTCGTTCATAGTTTTTGCAAGTTCTACAAGTAAGTCTCTTTGCTCTTTTGTTAGTCTCTTTGGAGTTTGAACTTGAACTGTAAATATAAAGTCTCCTTCTGATGATGAATTTACATATTTAAATCCTTTATTTTTAATTGTAAATTTAGTACCTGTCTGAGTTCCTTCTGGAATTTTATATTTTTCTTTACTTCCATCTACCATAGGTATTTCAAGTTCTGCTCCTAAAGCTGCTTGTGTTATTGTTACTGGAATATCACATAAAACATTATTACCTTTTCTTGTATAAATACTATGTTTTTTAATCCTTAAAGTAATATATAAATCACCTTTAGGTCCACCTTTTGTTCCAGGCTCTCCTTCTCCTCTTAATACTACTGTTTGATTATCATCAATCCCAGCTGGTATTTTTACTTTTAATTTTGGTTGTTTTCTTACAGTTCCTTTTCCTTTACAATTTTCACATATCTCAGTAATTACTTCACCTGTTCCATGGCATTTACCACATGTTCTAGTTGTTTGAACTTGACCTAAAATTGTATTTTGAACTTGTGTTACTTGACCTGTTCCGTGGCAATCTGGACATTTTATAGGATTTGTTCCAGGTTTTGCTCCTGTTCCATGACAATGTCCACAAGTTTCATTTCTTGTGATAATGACTTCTTTTTCAACACCTAAAAATGCCTCTTCAAAAGTTATATCCATATTTAAATTTAAATCAGCACCTTTTTTAGGTCCATTGTTTCTTCTAGC
>CAMCQH010000040.1 GCA_945877035.1 uncultured Clostridium sp.
ATCGTCTGGTGTATATGTTACATAGTCTCCTGGTTGTACTTTACTTGCTAATGTTGGACTACTACTTCCTCCTAATGTTCCTCCTATTATTGCATTCATTTGTTCTAAATAGTTTGTCAATATTTCATTTTCCTCTGCTGTTTTCTCCTCTGTTAAATTTTTTGCATTTTGTGCTTGTGTGAATAATCCTTGGTTTGTTAGTGCTGATATTGAGATTCCTGCCAATATCAATAAAATGATTATGGTTATTACTAATGCCACCAATGTAATACCTTTTTGTTGTTTTTTTCTTTCTTTCATCTTTCTTTTCCTCCTTTTCTTTTTATAACAATTGAATTTGAGCTAAAATAAATGCTTTTTATACGCAAAAAAGATAAGATTAACAAACATGTTACTACACATGTTTATTATCTTATCTTTTCTTTATATCTTTTTTGTAATTTACCACATAGAAAATTTGCTACACTTATTTCTCTAAAGTATAGCTCTCTCTCTCTCTCTCTCTCTCTCTACAGCACCAACAGTTTTGGCAATTATAAGTTTTTGCATTTATTTTTCCTCTTTTCTTTTGTCATTCTATGGATATAATATAACTTAAGTTTAACACATTGTCAAGAATATTTTTATTATTTTTTCATAATTTAATTAATACAAAAAGTTGCATATAAAGGAACAGATTTTATTCCATTTGCAAAGCCAAAATTATTTGCAGATATTCTAATTGCAAAATCAATATTTTTTTCATTCATAAAAATTTAAGCTCATTTCACGTTTTTATGTACTTTTGCATCCCCTATTTTCACGTTTTTATATACTTTTTTCTGTAATAGTTTCACATTTTTATATATTTTTATTAATAGTTGATATTATTTATTTTAAAATATAAAATGTGTGACTGAAGTAAATTTAGATATTCTTAGCGAAATCTTTGGAAAATGTTCGTGTGATTTTCTAAAAGAAAATCAGCACAGAAAGGGTGCCAAAGATAGAGCTTAGAATATCTTAATTTACGTAAGGAGCCATTTTATATTTTAAAATAAATAATATCAACTATTAGAGGCGGACTATAAAATTGGAGTATTATAAAAAAGCCACAAAAGTGACTTTCCTATAAATTTATATAATTAAACTCAATATTAGAATCTACCAAAATGTCTTTCTCTCTACCAGTACAACTAAAAATAATAATCTGTCTATCACTAAATTCACTATTCAAATACAATAAAATATTTTTCAACCTCTCATCATCATAAAAAGCAAAAGCCTCATCCAATAAAATTGGAACTTTCTCATCAGACAATTCATTAACCATAGAAAGTCTTAATGACAAATATAATTGATCAACAGTTCCAATACTTAATCTATTTGCAGGAACATAATCACTATTTTCTAACTCAACAATTAATCCCTCATTTTCATTAAACATAACTTTCTTATATTTACTATCTGTTATCTTAGAAATATTATTAGACAAACTCTCTGTAAACTTAGGGGTAACTGAATTTTTCATTTTCTCATAATTTTCATTTAAAATTTCTTTTGCTAAATTAAAACTTAAATTTAAATTCTTTAAGTTTGACATAATTTCATTATTGTTAACTATGTCTTCTTCAATTTTTGATAAATTATCTAAGTTAGGTTCTATATTTTTTTTATCCAAATCCAAAGTATGTAATTTTAATTTTTTATCATTTATTTCTTTTTGTAATTTTTCAATTTCAAAATT
This sequence comes from uncultured Clostridium sp., assembly GCA_945877035.1. Taxonomy (GTDB): domain Bacteria; phylum Bacillota; class Clostridia; order TANB77; family CAG-508; genus CAG-269. The sequence continues at coordinate 1,727 of CAMCQH010000040.1, forward strand.
CACATTTTCTAAATTAATAAAATTATTTATTTTATTTTTTTCTATTTTATTTAAATAATTATTTTTTATTTTTTCTTTTTCAAAATTTATTTTTAAATTAAAATTATTTTTTATTTTATTTATTTCTTCATTTAAATTATTTAAATTATTTTCTATTATTTTTTTTTCATTTTCTAAATTAATTAATTCTAAATTTATTTTTTCAAAATTATTTTTTTCTATTTTTTCTTTATTTTTTATTTTTTTATTTTCACTATTAATAAAAAATATGTAAAAAATTAAAAACGTTGGTACTGTAAGGAGAAAAATATATTTAAAATTATTATTTTTAATAAAAATAAATTGTAAAATATTTATTAAAATTAATATAATAAAAATAATATTTAATATTTTTATTTTTTTATTATTTATTTTATTTTTATTATTTTTTATTTTTTTATTTTTAAAATTATTTTCTAAATATTTTTCAAAAATATTTTTATTGTTATTTTTTAATTCATTTATTTTATTATTTAATAAATTTATTTTTTCTAAATTTTCATTTTTTATATTTTCTTTTATTTTTATTTTTTCATTTTCAATTTTTTCATTTTCATTTAATAATTTTATTTCTCTTAAAAAACTATTTTCATTTTCTAAATTTACAATTTCATTATTTAAATTATTTTCTTGTTCTTCAAATTCATATTTAAAATTTTTATATTTCTCTAAATTTTCTTTTTCGTTCAATAATTCTTGCAATTTTCTGTCAACTATATTAATAGGCTTTTCCCTAGACCTATCTGTTCCAACCTCATCTAATTGTCTTCTATTTATTCTGTCAATTACCCTTTTAAATGATGTACTATCATCACCTGTTTGTGCTAAATTAGCTATTTTTTGAATTAAAAAATTTTGAGCCTGATCTTCTAATTTAACTTCATTTTGATTAATAGCAAGTGTAGATAAAAATAAATCTTCATCTATTTTTGTTTGCTCATAAAAAAATTCATTTCCTTTATTTTTATCAATATTAAATTCTTTTGAAATATCCTCCATATTTTCATTAAATATTTTTGGATTTTTTTTATTAAAATCTCTATATATTTCAAATTTTTCTTTATTATCTAATTCGTATTCTACTTTACCAGAAAATTCTTCTCCAACCCAAGGTTTATATTTATCATAATCTGAAACTTCTTTTCCTCTTTTATTTTTAGAAATTCCATAAAAAGAATTAATAATAAAATTAATTAAAGTTGATTTTCCTGCTTCATTCTGACCATAAATTATATTTATTCCTTCCTTTAAATCAATTTCTTTTTCTTTTAATTTTCCATAAGAATTTATTTTTAATTTATTAATCTTCAAGAATTTATCTCCTTCCTATTTTTATTCCAATGCCTCTAACCCAATTTCAACTGCCTTTTCAAGTATTTCTTTATCCTCTTCAGACAAATTTTTATCACTTAATCTTTGCAACATCTCTTTAGCAAACAACCCCTTCAAAGTAGTATCATTTGCCAATTCTTCCAAATCATAATTTATTTTTGTCTTATTTTTTATTTTAATTACTTTGTCATTTGAAATCAATTTATATAATTCATATTTATCAATTTCAAAATTTCTTTTTCCAGCTAAAATAATTTCTATCAAATTATTTTCAGCAAATTCAAATTCATTAATTTTTTCAATTAATTCTTCTTTAGAATTCATCTCTGTAACATCAACATCTTGTAACTTAAATTCTGTCTCATCTAATGGTACAAATTCTAACTGTAATTTATCTTTTTCTAAATTTCCTACTATCATGCCATGTGGCCCTAATTCATCAAAACCTAATGAAACCGTAGACCCCGGATAAACTATATTTTGATTTTCTTCTTGATTATAATCGATTTTATGTATATGTCCCAAGGCTACATAATCAAATTCTTTTTCTTTTAGCATCTTTCTAGACAAAGGATTATATTCACTATTTTCAAGAGTTCCGCCATCTAATGAACCATGAATTACTAAAATGTTTAATTTATTTTTATCATCTATTTCTATATCTTCAATCCCGCTTTTTTTGCAATAAAAATCATCAAATCCAAATCCATAAATATTTACATCTTCTAATTCTACTTTTTCAATATTTGAATTAAATATCTTAACATTTTCATTCCAATTAAATTTATTATAATATGAATTTTTCACATAAGGATCATGATTTCCAGGAGCTATAAAAATCTTTGTCTCTGGAATTTCTTTAAATAGATTATTTATATATTCAATTGTTGATTTTTTTATATATTTCTGCTCATATAAATCTCCAGAAATAAATAAAAATTTTATATCATTTTCTTTTATATATTCAATTACTTTTTTAAATGCTTTTCTCTGCTCTAATCTCCTCAAATCCCCTAATCCATCTTTATCAGAAAGATTTACAAAAGGACTATCAAAATGCATATCTGCAATATGTACAAATTTCATAATTTCCTCCGTAATATTTGACATTTTTTATTTGCCCAAAATTACCACTAACGCAATAATCAAGGCAATATTTATGATAGTAATACCTACTACTTATCTCATTTCCTATAGTACTTACTATACAGCATTTAATAGCAAAAAACAAGCGAACACTTTAAATTTTTATAAAAACTTTTGTTCACAAATCACTAATCTTTTCTCATTAATATTGAGAAGTAAAAATTGATAATATATAAATAAAATTATTTTGACGAATGCGATTGGAGCAAGTCAATAAGTTCTTAATTACTTTTATGGAAAGAGTTCATTTCTAATGGGAGCTGCCATAAAAGGAATTTAGAAATTATTGACTTGCGTATTGAGCCGAGGAAAAAATAATTTTATTTATATATTATCAATTTTTACGGTCAATTTTAATACCAAAACAAAAAATGAAAGTTACTAAAATATAACTTCCATTTTCATCTAAAATTTTAATCCTCATCCAAAGGTCCAAACAATTCATCAAACTTAGCCTCAAGCTCTTTTTGCAAATCATAAGCATCATCCTCTTCATCTTGAGGAAGCATTGGAGCATCGCCCAAATCTAAATCTAAATTCAACATACTTTCTAATGAATTATCCTCATTTTTGATATCATCGCTTTTCATGTTTTCTTTTTGCTGCGATACTTTAGAATCTTTGTTTTCATCAATATCATCAAATAAATCATCCAAAGACTCAATATTCAAGTCATTTACCTTTACTTCACTTTTATCTTCCACATAAGGATTATAAGGATTATACTTTCTCCAAGTACCTCTATCAATTTCGCCTATATCATTATGACTAATCTCTAATTTTGCCATTTCTTTTGCCATAGGATGTTTGAAATAATAAAATTTATTGGCCTTAACTGGTTTCAAACCTTTTTCAAAAATTATACATAAATCATTATCTAATCTTCTTAATTCATCAGGTGTCATCAAAGCTCTTGCCATTACTTGGTCTGAAACGCTTTTTCCTGTTCTATGATTTTGTTTATCTTTATTTATTGATATACTATCTCTTCCAATTGTTTTTTCACCTAATTGTTTTGAAAAATACTCAACTGTTTTAAATGAGTTACTTCCTAAAAATACATGTGTATCACAGTTACCCATTATAGTTTCATATGATTTTTCATAAACAGCTTCCAATTGGTCTATATTTTGCAAAATAACACTAAATGATATTCCCCTACTTCTTGATGTTGATATTTTTTTATCAAAATCTGGTATTTTACCAATATTTGCAAATTCATCTAATATAAAATAAGTTCTCTCTTTAAGTCTTCCACCATTTTGGTCTGCATAATCATATAATTGTTGTATCATTTGTGAGAAGAATATTGTTAATAAAAAGTCATATGCTGTATGTGTATCTGATGATATTACATATACCGCTGTCTTTTTACTTCCTATTTCTTCAAAGTTTATTGTATCTGTTGATGTTAATTCAGCTATTTCTTTTGAATCGAATTTACCAAGTTTTGATTGCAATGAACTTAATATTGAGCCATATGTTTTTTCTGGTGCTATTTCAATTGATTTATAATACATTCTTGCAGGGTGGTCATATGGTAATTGACCTATTAAATCTGAAAGTAAGTTACTTCCTCCATTTTTATTAGCTGCTCTTACAAGTTCCGCACAACTTGCTAAATTCTGTTCTTCTTCTGGTCTTGTTGCTATTAAATAATATATTAATGCTTTTAATAACATTTCTGCCATGTCATCCCAATATGGATCTGAACCACTATCTGTTTTTTGACCTTTTACTATAGTGTTTGCAATAACGTCAACATCTAATTCTGATGAAATATGCATTAATGGGTTGTATCCATCACTATATTGTGGTCTAACTAAATTTAATACTTTTATATCATAACCTTGTTCTTTTAAATATCCAGCAGTTCTATCATAAAGTTCACCCTTTGGGTCTGTAAATACATATGAGCCTAAGCATTGGTATGCATTAGGAATTGAATATGATGCTGATTTACCAGAACCAGATCCGTCCAACTACCAACACATTTACATTTCCTCTTTTATCAAGTGGTAAGTAATTATCTTCTGCTAAAATAATTCCTTTATTTTTGCTTAATATTTGATATTGTTCTCCACGCTGACTCCAATCACTTGAACCATGTTCGAAATCTGTATATTCATTTTTTGGAGCAGATTTTGCAAATCCTATAAAAAATACTACTAAATAGAATATTGTAAATCCTAATAATAAAGAAACAAAATTATGCATTGCCCCTTCTGTAGTAAAAATTCCACCTAAAGATCCAAATGGATTTGTTATATTTGTTGATATTTGCTCCATAAAAATTTCTAACGAAAATTTCCCACCTACACTTGCTTCAAAGCTACTGTATGAAAATGGCGCAACAAATACTATGACTAGAATTAGCCATAGTATTGCACAAATTATAAAACTTTTTTTATTTTTTCTTATTGCTCCTTCTATTTTGTAGTTCATAAAAATCACCTACTATCTTTTGTATTATCTTTCAGCTTCTTGTCTTTTTCCACCAATATATGCTTTTATAGACATTCCTTCTTGTAATTCTGTACTTAAATTTGGTATTTTTATCCCTTTGGCTTTTAAGACTGCCTTTTTATTTTCGACAACATTATTAATATCCATAACTGCGATTTCAAATTTATCGTTTATTCCAGCTGGTCTAGTTTTAACATCCTTTGCTATATTCGCCATTTGGCTTCTCCTCCTTATTCACTGTCTCTTATTTCAAATGCGAAATAAGATTTATATGGTTTTAATTTACATTTTCCTTTAACTTCATTTGTTTTTTCATCAAAATAAAGCACTGGCTTTACTTCTTCTGTAGTTTCAGGGTCTATAATAGAAATTGGCCTCTTTAAATTTGGTGTATATTTAAATTCTTTATACTCTGAACCTTCTTCAGAATATAATGTTGTGAATTTAAATGGCGTTGGTTTTTTGGTTATTTTTACTTCATCATTCATTAAAATTCCAGTATTAATAACTACCTTATCTTCTCCAAAAGATAATATAACTAATCTATTTCCATCTTTAGACGGATTTTCAACATAAAAAGTCTTTTTATTAAAATCTCCTCTTATTTCTTCCGTATGGTCAAGTCTTTCTACTGTATATTTAGGATATTCTTTTAAAAATTCTTTTTCAGTTTTATTTACTTGATATATAACAGTTTTAACTCCTTTAGGATCTGTTATACTAAAATGTTTTCCTTGTATATTATCCATTTTTATACCCCATTTCTATGATTCCAATCCATAGTTTGTCTTCTGTCACATCACTAACTAATATTATAGCCAATTTTCAGGCATTTGTCAACACTTTTTTAGAATTATGTAATCTTATTAGTCTCTTGGATTAAAATTTGACATCTCTTGTAATTTTTCAAACATCTCTTTTTCATCTAATTCTAGTTTTTTTGGAACCATTATTTTAATTTCTGCTACTAAATCTCCTCTACCACCTTTACCATCTTTATACCCTTTACTTGGTATCTTTATTTTTTCTCCACTTTGTACACCTTGTGGTATATAAATTTTTGTCTCACCATCAATTGTTTTCAAATCAATCCTTGTACCCAAAGCCGCTTCCCATGGAGTAAGTTTTAAATCAGTACATAAATCACATCCATATAATTTGAAAACTTTATTATCTTCAATATCAATTTTTATAAGCAAATCTCCATTTTTTCCGCCATTAATACCTTTTTTGCCTTGTCCAATTAATCTAATCTTTTCGCCATTTCTTATTCCTTCAGGTATTTTAACTGAAAAAGTTTTCATTTTTCCTTCAACTGTTCTTAAAGAAATCTTTTTTTCTAAACCATAAAAAGCATCATCTAAACTTACTTTTATTTCTGTTTCTATATTTTCACCTTTTATAGATTCTTTTTCTCTTTTTATATTTTCTTTAACAGGTTCTTTAATATCACCTAAGAACATATTAAAAATATTTTTACCCTTTATTTTTTGATAGTTTTTAACATTGTTTTTTGAATTCCACACTCTATCATATTTTCTTTTCGAAGCAGGCGTTGATAATATTCTATATGCTTCATTAATGTCTTTTATTCTCTCTTCTGCCAAATTATCTCCAACATTTAAATCTGGATGATATTTTTTGGCAGCTAGTCTATATGCTGTTTTTATTTCATCTATTGAAACTCGACTTGTTTCCAAACCAAGTATTTTATAATAATCTTTGTACTTCATTTAACATCCTCCCCAAAAAATAGGTAGGTATATTATATCACAAAATCTAAAAAAATCCATAGATTTTATGGACTTTTTTAAATTTATAAATATCACTATTTTAAAGCAAGCTCAATTAACTTATCTAATAATTCTGTATATCCAATTCCAACCTGTTCAAAAAGCTTAGGATACATACTAATACTAGTAAATCCAGGCAAAGTATTAATTTCATTAATATACACTTTTTCAGTTTTATCTTCTATAAAGAAATCAACTCTAGACAAACCTTTTCCATCAATTGCTTTAAAAGCTTTTATTGCTAACTTTTGTATTTCCTCTGATTTTTCTTTAGAAATTTCAGCAGGTATTAAAGTTTTTGATTCTTCATTATTATATTTAGCATCATAACTATAAAATTCATCAGCTGCTTTAATTTCTCCAACACATGAGCTTATAATATCTTCATTTCCTAAAACAGCACATTCAACTTCTCTGCCAATTATTCCTTCTTCCACTAAAATTTTATTATCATATTTAGTAGCTTCTTCTATTGCTAATTTCAATTCTTGTATATTATGTGCTTTATTTATTCCAACACTTGAGCCTGAATTAGATGGTTTGATAAACATTGGAAATTTTAATTTATCTATTACTATTTTTGAAATTTCATCTATACTTAAAATCTGTTCATCAAATTTTTCGTCAATATAAATATAATCTTCATTATATTTTTTAATATAAACATATTTTGTTTGATTAATATTTGCTTTATCAAATATTACCTTTGTATATGCTTTATCCATACCAACACTTGATGCAAGTACTCCACATCCTACATATGGAACTTTTAACAATTCAAAAAGTCCTTGTATTGTTCCATCTTCTCCGTATAATCCATGTAGAACTGGAAAAACAACATCCATTTCTTTTATATATTCTATAATATTTGAAATTTTTTCTCTATTTTCTAACTCTTCTCCTTCTTTTTCTATATCTTCAATTCTTAATTTGAACCAATTACCACTTTTATCAATATAAATAGGATTTATTTCATATTTTTCCTTATTTAAATGTTTTATAACAGATATCCCAGATACACATGATACCTCATTTTCAGTTGACATACCACCAAATATGACACCTAATTTTAATTTTTCCATATTACAAAATCCTTTCAATTTATTTAATCAAATTCTCTACTATTTCAAAAAACTTCATTCCATTAGAAGCCTTAAATAAAATAGCATCTCCTTTTTTCCAGATATTTTTTATAAATTCTTGAATTTCATTTTTGTCTTCAAAATAATAAATGTTGCTCTTCTCCATTCCATTTTCTTTTGCCGCTTCTACAATATATTTTGAATTTTCTCCACTACAAATTAAAATATCAATATTATTTTTAGCAACCTCTTTCCCAACTTTTTCATGAAGTTCTTTTGAATATTCTCCTAATTCAAACATATCGCCTAAAACAGCAATTTTTCTATTGTTCTTTAATCCACTTAAATATTTAAGAGATGCTTGCATTGACTCAAAACTTGCATTATAGCTATCATTTATAATTGTTACTCCATTGTCTAATTCTGTTATATCCATTCTTTTTTTAGTTAATTCAAAAGTTTCAATTCCTTTTTTAATTTGTTCTATACTTAACCCTAAAAGATTTCCGACAGTTGCTGCACATAATGCATTATATACAAAGTGAATTCCTCCAACAGGTACTTTTACTTTAAATTTTTCTCCTTTTAAATTACAAATAAATTCGCTGCTGTTTTCATTTAAAATAATATCTTCTGCCATAACATCAGATTCATTTTCAATTCCATATGTATGTTTTTCTACATCTTTATTTTCTAAATTATATTTATGTAATAAATCATTATCATTATTTATAACTAGAACCTTTTTGTCCATTCCTTCCAATATTTCTAATTTAGCCTTTAGTATATTTTCCCTAGAGCCTAAATTTCCAATATGTGATGTTCCTATATTTGTAATCACTGATATTGTTGGCTTTGCAATCTTTGTTAATTTACTTATTTCTCCAAAATGATTCATTCCCATTTCAATTACTGCTGCCTCATGGTCTTTTAAATTAAATATTGTAAATGGAAGTCCTATATCATTGTTACTATTTCCTTGTGTTTTTAATGTTTTATATTTTTGAGATACTACATTTGCAATTATATCTTTTGTGCTTGTTTTTCCTACGCTTCCTGTAACTCCAACGACTGGAAAGTCTTTGCCATATAAGTTTCTTTTATATGTTGCAATATCTGCTAGGGCTTTAATTGTATCTTCTACTTCTATAATATTCTTATTTTCATATTTTTCGATATCTTGATTTTTAAAGTCTATCCCTTGTACAATTACAGTTTCTGCTTCATTTTCAAAAGCTTCTTTCCATAGTGTATTTCCGTCAAAGTTTTCTCCTTTTATTCCTATATATGCATCTCCTGGTTTTATTATTCTTGTATCTCTACAAAATTTTTCACATTCTGCTTCTGGATTTCCTTTTATTAGTTTTCCTTTAGTTGCTTGTATTATTTCTTTTATTTTCATATAATCACCTCTAATTTTTTTCTTGTTAGATTATATGCTTTTTTTATGATTTTTGCAATAAATTGTGGGGATTAATTTTCGTTGCATCAAAAAACACTTTACTGAAATGTGTTTTTAAAATACATCTCATGTAAAGTGTTTTTAAAGGCTGTAAGTGCTACTGCGCAACAAGGACTGCACGGAACCCATCAAAGAACTGGCTAAAGCCATCAAGACGATTGAAAAAGAACAAACCAGCACCATTGATATCATACCACCCACCTCCACGTAGGAAGAATGGATGGTAGTAACCTGGGAATAAAGAGTAGTCTGAGTACCATGATGTTTGATCTACACCTGCTGTTGATATCTCTCTTATTGCATCTCCATATATTTTTGTGTTTACTGGATAATTATTTTTAGATGCTGTGTCAAGATCTGTTATTCCTGAATCATTACTTGGATATACTGTTACATATTTTGTACTTACTCCA
>CAMCQH010000041.1 GCA_945877035.1 uncultured Clostridium sp.
AAGAAGAAGGTGGAAGACATACACCATTCTTCAATGGATATAGACCACAATTCTACTTCAGAACAACAGACGTTACAGGTGTTATCGAATTAGCAGCTGGAACAGAAATGGTTATGCCAGGAGATAATGTTTCAATGACAATCGAATTAATTACACCAATCGCTATTGAAAAAGGACTAAGATTCGCTATCCGTGAAGGTGGTAGAACAGTTGGTTCAGGTGTAGTTGCTGATATAATTGAATAATATATTAAAAATAGAGAAAAGTTTTAAATTTTTCTCTATTTTTGTGCTTATATTTTCTTGTAATATAATATATAAACATCTAGAAGTACTCTATAATATTAAGACTGAACTCTAACTATATAATAACAATGTTTTCTATAAATTTTGAAAAACACTTGCTTTTTTAATGAAACAATAATAAAATAGTTGTATTAAAAATAAAATTTATAAAGAGATAATAATTTTTACATTCAGAAAGGAATGAACACAAAAAATGAAAATAATATTAGATGCAATGGGTGGAGATAACGCACCAGATGCCAATATAAAAGGAGCAGTAAATGCAATAAACAAAGTAAAAGCAGAGGTTGTATTAGTTGGAAAAGAAGATATAATAAGAAGTAAAATAAAAGAATTTTATGGAAAAGAAATGGAAGAAATTTCAGATAGATTAAAAATACAAAATGCAACAGAAACAATAGAAATGGAAGATAAGCCAACTGATGCAATAAAACATAAAAAAGATTCATCAATGGTAGTTGGATTTAATATGCTAAAACAAGATGAAGGAGATGTATTTATATCAGCTGGAAATTCAGGAGCTTTACTTGCAGGAGCTACTTTATTAGTGGGAAGAATTAAAGGAATTGATAGACCAGCATTAGCTGGAATATTACCAGCATATAAAAGCCAATTATTATTAATGGACTGTGGATCAAATACAAATTGTAAGCCTATAAATTTATTACAGTTTGCACAAATGTCTACAATTTATTTAAAAAATACATTTGGAATTGAAAAACCAGCAATAGGACTTTTGAATATAGGTACAGAAGAAACAAAAGGAAATGAACTAGTAAAAGAAAGCTATCATTTAATAAAAGAAAAGGCAGAAGAACTAGATATAAATTTTGTGGGAAATGTAGAAGGCAGAGACGCCTTTTCAGGTAAAATAGATGCAATAATAACAGATGGATTTACTGGAAATGTATTCTTAAAAACAACAGAAGGATTAGGAAAATTTGTTAAAAAATCTTTAAAAGAAAGTTTAATGAAAAATATATTTTCAAAAATTGCTGCACTTCCAGCACTTCCAGGAATTAATAGATTTTCAAATGTAATGGATTATAAAAGATATGGTGGAGCTTTATTTTTAGGAGTTAAAAAACCTGTTGTTAAAGCTCATGGAAGTAGTGATGAAAAATTATTTGAATATACAATTATTCAGGCAGAAAAATTTGTTGAGAATAAAGCTGTTGATAAGATGATAGATGCATTTAATAAATAAATAAATCTTTAAAATTATAACTGAACGAGCGGTATAAAATAAAAATAATTAGCAAATATACTTGACAAATATAATAACATATAATATAAAAGTAATATAGAAAGTAGATATTACATATAATATGAAAACTTGAGAGGAGGTGAACTCGAGGTTATGAGTTCAGAAGAAATTTTAGAAAAGGTAAAAGCTATAATTGTTGAACAATTAGGTGTAGCAGATACAGCTGTAACAATGGAAGCATCTTTTATAGATGATTTAGGAGCTGATTCTTTAGATATAGTTGAATTAGTGATGGCTATTGAAGAAGAATTTGATATAGAAATTCCAGATTCAGATGCAGAAAAAGTTGTAACAGTAGGAGATGTAGTTGACTATATTAAAGAAAATGTTTAATAAAGAAAAGGGATTATGGGGACTGTTCTCTAAATCCCTTTTTTATATGTATGTTTTAAAAGTTTATATATAATAAATTTATTTCATTCCTCGGCTTCCTTCATACGCTAAGAAATTGTAGTATTAGAAAACTAGCCTCTTTCACTCAGACCCTTTCGTTCCTCAAGTACCGTGAACAGTCCCCATAAACCCTCTTTAGAAAGTAGTATTTAAAATAGAAGAATAATTTTTAAAAAGTTCAAACAAATATTTATTCCAAGATTTATGTTTTATTTCAAAACAATTGTATATTTTATAATTAAAATCAAAATAATCTGCAACAGAAATATTAATATTTCCAAGTTGAGTATTTGCTGCTATTGGAGCCTCAAAATACAAAGGAAAATCTATATTAATATTTATGGAATCAATTAAATCTTTTCTAATTGGTATAATAGCTTTAGCAATATTTTCAATTTCTAAATTAATATTTTGGGTAACACCTTTATTAATAATAATTTTATTCAAATTCTCTGTTTTCCAGTCTTCAAACTTATTTTCAATCAATTCTTCAATATTTACAGATTTAAAGTTATCAAAAATATAATTAATTAATTTTACACTATCTTGTGTTCTGAATTTTTTAGTATCTGCACCTAAAACTACACAGATTATGTCCATATCATTTCTCTTACAAGCAGTTACCAAGCATCTATTAGCACCATTTGTAAATCCTGTTTTAATACCATATATACCTTCAAAATTTCCTAATAATTCGTTTGTATTAGATAATTGTTTTGGATATCCATTTATAGTAATTGTATAGTCTTTAGTTCCAACGATTTGTGAAAATGTAGTATTATTTAAGGCATAATTAGACAGTAAAGCTAGCTCATATGCTGTTGTATAATGTTCATCTGAATCTAGACCATGTGGAGTTTCAAAATGGGTATTAGTAAGGCCAAGTTCAGAAGCTTTTTTATTCATTAGTTCAGCAAAACCTTCTATACTTCCGCCCGCATATTCTGCAAGAGCAACAGCTGCATCATTTCCAGAGCGAAGCATTAATCCATATAATAAATCTCTAATTGTAATTTTATCACCAGTTTTTAAACCTAATCTTGAACCACCTGTTCCAGCTGCTTTTTTTGATACTTCTATTGTTTCGTCCAAATTGCAATTTTCTATAATAATTGTTGCAGTCATTATTTTTGTAGTTGATGCCATTTTCTTTTTTTCTTTTTCATTTTTTCTATATAAAATAGTATTTGTTTTTCTGTCTATTACTACACAAGCTCGAGAGTTCGTTTCCGGAACTTTTATTTCTGGTTGTGCAGAAGAGTCAGTTTCTAATATTTCAGCATTTACATCAATCACTTCTTCATCTATATCATCACAAAAGGAAATAGTAGATATACCCAAAGATAATATGGAAAATAAAATAAAGATCTTATAAAAAATTTTTTTCATATTACACCTCTTAAATCTTCTATAAAATATATGTATTTTATTTGAAAATATTAATAATTTGTTAGTAGTGAAATTAATTTTGAATGTTATATATTATAACTTTTTTTGAAACAGTTCGGAAAAATGTAGCGGAAACTGGCAAAAACACCTTTGTTTTACATAAATACTTGATTTTGTGATAAAAATGTAATATAATTGTAATATAGGCGTAAAAAAATGTACTATTTGGAAAAATGAGCTTCCGTAGACATTTTTTTACTGAAAAAATACGATATAAAAAGTGACAGAAAAGCCTATTGACTTCAATGAATTAATGAAATAAAATATAATTAATGTTATTAAAAGTAAGGAGAAGATTTTATGAATAGTAAGAAAAAAATAACTTTATTAATATTAAGCTTTATATTTGCAATTGTATTTATGGCAATTCCAAATAAGTCAAGTGCAGTAACACCACTTACACCATCATTGTATTTTGGAATACAAGAATATAGAAATGGAACAACACCTGCAAATATGGGATATGCAATAAATAATCCTGATGCTAATGGTGAAACAACTGCTTCAATACGTGGAACAAAAATATGGCAAATTGTAAAATATAATAGTCTTTCAGATACAAATTATGTTACAGGAAATTATTATTGTATAAGATCAGGAGTTGGTTTTTCAGATACAAACAAAAAAGCAGAATATAATATTTCTTATGATTTTAAAACTGAAAAAACTGCAATTTCTTCTTCAGGAAATACTGTATTATATAATATAGTTAATAATGGATATTATAATAATATATTAGCTTTAGCTGACTTATTTTACTTAAATGGTGTATCAACAAATAATGACAAAAAGGCTCTATTAGATGCTGCTGGAATATATACAACTGATTATTATCCAGAAAATAATGCTGATTATACTTTTACTTTAACAGATAGTGATATAGAAGCTGTTCAACAAGCTGCTCTTTGGTATTATTCAAATCATGATGATACATTATTTAATACATTATTTAATAATTACGGTGAAAATAAAACTTCATGGCTATTTTATAGAACATTAGAGATGTCACAAAATAATGAAAGTTATACAAGTTTAAGTGATTATAATAGACATGTTAACAGTATAACAGGTTCACAGGATGGTGAGGGATTACAAAGACAAGAACAAGCAGTGTTACTTTATAATTACTTAATTACAACAGCAAATACAAATGCTCAAGCATATGTAAATGGAACAGCTGATTCAAAAACAAAAATAACATTATATGCAAATGCAACAGAACAAAATACACAACCAATAATATTAATTGAAAGAACACCAGATATAAAAGAATTCGACTTAGCCTTAAGAAAATATATAACAAAAGTTGGTGATACAACACTTACTGGAGATGATTTAAGAAATCCAGATATTGATAAAAGTACAATAAAAACAAATAAAACAGCTACATACAAACATAGAAAAGACCCAGTTGATGTAAAAAATGGAAATGTAGTAACATATAAATTAACAGTTTATAATGAAGGTGAAAAAGCAGGAAGAGCAACAAAAATAGTTGACCAATTACCTACTGGATTAGTTTCAAATTTAGCAACAGGAGCAAAAGTAACATCAACAAAAGGAAATGAATATACGGTAACATATGATTCTGATACAAATAGAATAACATTTGTAACAACTGGAACAAATAATTTAATGGCATATGATAGAACAACATTAGATTCAGATACTATTGAAGTACAATGTACAGTAACAGCACAAGCAAGCTACACAAGTGATACAATATTAACAAATGTAGCATGGATATCAGAAGAATATGATGCAGTAGATAGAAAGACTATAACTACAGAAGTAGGAAAAGATAGAGATTCTGAACCAGGAATAGCACCAAGTGTAAATAAAGATAATATGTCAAATTATAAAGGAACAACATCTGAAACAGATTTATCAAAACATATATATTATCCAGGACAACAAGATGACGATGACTTTGAAAAATTAAAACTAGAAAAATTAGGTGAAGGTTCATATAATGTAGTTTTAGTAAAAGAAGATGCTAGTGGTGAACAACTAAATAGTAAAGCAACATTTGTTGTAAATGGTGTAACAAAAGAAGTTACAGGTAAATTAGAAATAGCAAGTAATGTAAAAATAACAGCTGATAATTATACACAAGCTGATGTATATACTATAAAAGAAACAAAAGCACCAGATGAATATTGTGAATTTAATGGAAACATTACAGTTACAGTAACAAAAAAATTAGAAGATGAAATATATAAAGTTAAAGAAGTAAAATATACTGTAACAGATGACAATGGAAATGATATAACAAACAAAACTGGTGATGATGTAAAAGTATATCTAAATGCAGATGGTAATATCTATGTAGAAGTGAAAAACTATCAATTTGATTTAAAATTGATAAAGAAAATTGTAGAAGTAAATGGAAAAACAGTTCCAGAAAGACTATTAGATGTAGATATAAGTAAGCTAGCTGATGGAACAGCAACAACAGCCACATATAATATGGATAAAAATCCTGTATCAGTAAAAAAAGGTGACATAGTAAAATATACATTAAGAGTATATAATGAAGGAGAAATAGATGGTTATGCTTCAGAAATTACTGAAGATATACCAGAAGGACTAGAATTGGCATGGTCTGAAAAAACAGATGCTGAACTTGATGCAGATACAACTTTATCAGATGAAGAAAGAGAAGCAATAAAATATAATCAAGGAATATGGGATATACAAAATATAGATAGTCAAACACAAAAAGTAAAAACAATATCAACAGATTACTTAGCAAAAGGAAAAGGAGCAGAAATAGCAAATGATGGAGCAAATTTAATAAAAGCATTTGACCCTTCAAAACCATATACAAATAAAATAAATGAAAAAAATCCAGATTATAGAGAAGTTTCAGTATATATGAAAGTAGTAGCAGAAAATAAAAGTGATACAATAATAAGAAATGAAGCTGCTATTACATCAGATTCTGATAGTCAAGGAAATCCAGTAAAAGACAGAGATTCAGATACTGAAAAATGGGTTAAATACGAAGATGATGAAGATTATGACAATGTAATATTACAGTCATTTGATTTAGCATTAAGAAAATTCATAACAGGTGTAGATAACAAAGAAGTAACATCAAGAATACCACAAGTTAAATATGATAAAGAAAACAATAAAATAACATATGAACATACAAAAGACCCAGTAGAAGTTTCAACTGGAAATATAGTTACATATACAATAAGGGTATATAACGAAGGAGACATTGATGGTTTTGCAAGTAAAATAACAGATGACATACCAGATGGATTAGAATATTTACCAGATAATGAAACAAATAAAGAATATAGATGGGTAATGTTTGATGCTGAAGGAAAAGAAACAGAAGATGTTTCAAAAGCTGTAAAAATAACAACAGATTATTTATCAAAAGAACAAGGCGAAGCAAGAATGAAGAAAAATACTGAAATTACAGAAAACCCAGCATTGCTAACAGCTTTTGATAAAGAAAAAGAAATATCTGATACAAATCCTGATTATGCTGATGTTAAGATAGCATTTAAAGTAGTAGAACCAACAACTTCAAATAAAATATTAGTAAACTCAGCACAAATATCAGATGACACAGATAAAAATGGAAATCCAATTGATGATGATGATTCTACTCCAGATAAATGGATAGATGGAGAAGATGACCAAGATAAAGAATATGTTAAATTAACTTATTTTGATTTAGCATTAAGAAAATGGGTAACACAAGCGATAGTAATAGAAGATGGAAAAGAAACTGTAACACAAACAGGACATAAAGCAGAAGATGACCCAGAACAAGTTGTAAAAGTTGAATTAAACAGAAAAAAACTAACTAAATTAACAGTCAAATTCAAATACTCAATTAGAGTAACAAATGAAGGTGACATTGCAGGATATGCAAAAGAAATTACAGATTATGTACCAGAAGGATTAAAATTTGATGCTAAAGATAATCCGGATTGGAAAGATGAAGGAAATAATGTAATTTCTACAAGAAAACTAGAAAATAAATTATTACAACCTGGAGAAAGTGCAGAAGTAACAGTTACATTGACTTGGATAAATGGAAAAGACAATTTAGGATTAAAAATAAATACAGCTGAAATTTCTGAAGATTATAATGATAGAGGAGTACCAGATAGAGACTCAACTCCAGATAATAAAAAAACTGGAGAAGATGATATAGATGATGCACCAGTATTATTATCAGTAGCAACAGGTCAAGAAAAAATGTATTTAACATTGGGACTTACAGTATTAATAACAATTGCAGGTGGAATTATCTTAATTAAAAAATTTGTATTATAATGTAAAATGAAGTAGAGTTTTCTACTTCATTTTTTTATGTTTTTGTTTACTTTTAAAAATTCATATGTTATAATTTTTATGTAAGAATACAAAAGTAAATAGAGGTGTAAAAAATGAATCAAATACTTTCTACAAGTATGCCAATGGATAGTAAGAAAAAACAAAAACAAAAAAATGGGAAACCTATAGCATTAGGTAGTATAATAAAATTTTTTGGAATAGCAATATTAATATTTGGAATTTTTCTAGTTGGAGTTGGAATTTTTTCAATGACTCAAAATCCAGTTCAACAAAAAGAAGAAAATGTAGAACCAACAATTTCTATTGAAAATAAAACAGAAAATACAATATTGTTAAAAATTATTCATCAAAAGAATATTGATAGAGTTGAATATGGCTGGAATGATGAAGAAATGACTGTTTTATATGGAAATAACGGAAAATATTTAGATGAAGAGATAAATATACCTTCAGGAAATAATACTTTACATGTTTTAGTAGTTGATGTTGATGGAAACGAGGCTACATATGATAAACAATATGAACGTGAAAGTAATATAAATATTGAAGTTTCAGGTAATAAGATAAAAATTACATATAGTGGAGATACTATGATTTCTTATATGACATATAGATGGGATGAAGAAGATGAAAAGAGAGTAGAAATTCAAGACAAAAATATAGAAGAAGAAATAGATGCACTTAGAGGATTACATACATTAACAGTAATTGTTGTTGATGAAAATAATAATACTGATACAAAACAACAAAAAATAAATGGAGTTGCAAAACCAAAAGTTGAAGTTACTGTTGATGAGCAAAAAGAACATTTTGTAATTAAAGCCTCTGATGAAGATAAAATTTCAAAATTCTCATTCAGATTAAATCAAGATGACAGTCAAGAATATGAAATGGATCTTAAAGATAAAGACTTTAAAGAAATAGAATATGTATTGCAAGATCCTTTGAAATTACAACCTGGAGAAAATATAATAGAGGTAACAGTATATAATTCTAATGGAGTTAGTACAGAAACAGGAATAATAAAATTTGTAAAAGAATAAGGATGGAAAGGAATATGATACAAGAAATTTATATAATAGATGATGATGAATCTTCAGTTTTGGTATTTAGAGAGTTATTTAAAAATGATCCTGAATATAAATTTATAAGTGTAACATCAGATAAAATAAAAGTTGCTTTAAAAAATATACCATCTATAATAATCATAAATGAAGATGCAATAGAGGTAGATGTAATTGATTTATGTGAGAAGATAAGAAATGATGAAGATAACAGCATAACACCAATAATTGTTGTTTCATCTAATTCTGATAAAAACCATAGAATAAAAATATTAAAAGAATCAGTAGAATATTATATAAAGAAACCGGTAAATCCTCAATATCTTTATTTTACAATAAAGAATTTAAGTAGGTTGCTTAATATAAACAGAAGAATTAGTCCACTTACAGGATTACCGGGAAATGTACAAATACATGCAGAATTGAAAAAGAGAATTTCTAATAAAGAAGAATTTTCTGTATTGTATTTGGACTTGGATAATTTTAAGGCGTATAATGATGTGTATGGATTTTTAAAAGGTGATGAAATTATAAAATTTACTGCAGATACAATAATTAAATGTATTCATTCACAAATTTCAGATGGTTCTTTTGTTGGACATATTGGTGGAGATGACTTTATTGCTATAGTTCCTACATTGAATTGTGAAGATCTATGTAAAAATATAATAGCTAATTTTGATGCTGAAGTTACTAAATTTTTTACAGAAGATGATAGCGAAAAAGGATATATAGAAGTCGCTAATAGGAAAGGTGTAATAGAACAGTTTCCTCTTACATCAATTTCGATTGGTGTTGTTGAGGCTGATAAAGGTAGATTTGCTAATATGTTGGAGATAGGAGAAGTTGGAGCACAAGTAAAACATTTGGCTAAATCTGTAATTGGAAGTAGTTATGCTATTGATAGAAGAAAAAAATAATTAATAAAATAAGAATAAAATTAAAAACTCTTAATATTTTTTATTAAGGGTTTTTTTGTGGCTTAATAAAAATGGAAAGGGGAAAAACATGATAGTTGTAAATAAAAAAAGAATTAGTATTATTGCAATTTGTTTGCTGTTAGGAATATTTGCTTATTCATATCAGGGAACAAAAATAGATTTAGATGAGGAGATACAAGAAACAACTTCAACACCTGTATCTGGAAAAGTTATTGTTGTAGATGCAGGACATGGAGTTCCAGATGAACGGAGCACAAAGCTCATCACGGAACAACAGAAGCGGAAACTAATTTAAAAATAGCATTAAAACTTCAAAATTTATTAGAACAAAGTGGTTGTTCAGTTATTTTAACACGTTCTGATGAGAATGCTATTTATGATTTGGATAAAACTACCTTAAGAGAAAAGAAAATCTCAGATATAAGAAATAGAGTAAAAATTGGGAACAGTTCTAGTGCTGATATTTTTGTAAGTATTCATTTAAACAAAATACCGCAGCAACAATATTGGGGCTGGCAATGTTTTTATAATTCTGGCAATGAGAATAGTATTAATCTTGCAAAAAAGATACAGTCTAATTTAAATGATGCTATTCAAAAGGAAAATAAGAGAGTGGCTATGAAGTTAGATACTGTTTATATTATGAAACATGTTGAAATTCCAATATCAATAGTGGAATGTGGCTTTTTGTCAAATCCTGAAGAGGAACAGCAATTGTTAGATGATGGATATCAAGATAAACTTGCGTGGGGAATTTTTAATGGAATAATTGATTACTTTAATGAATAAAATTCTTTAGGTGATTATATGTTTTTTGTTTTTAGAAAAGATAAAATTTATGCATATTTAGTATCAATATTAACAGTTGTACTGCTATTTTATGCAGCAAGCAATATTAATTTTATCTCTGGTAAGTCGGTTGAAACATCTGCAACTTCGGAAAAATTATTGCCAATATATAAAGTAAAAACAGAAGAAAAAAAGGTAGCATTAACAATGAATTGTGCATGGTAGCAATTACTTTTGTGATAGAAACAGTATAAACAAGTTATTTTAGGATTTGAAAAGAATTACTAACTTAAAAATTAGTAATTCTTTTATTATTAAAAGCAAAAATTTATGTTGTTGAAGGTAAAAAAGTAAGTGATTTTTCAATACTTTCCAAACATAAAAAGGCGATTTTTAGTAGTGCAGGTAGGTAGACGACACGATAGTGTTGCCTATCCTACCACCCTAGACAATTTTTTTGAAAATTTATAGGCTGGTTAAGGATAAATTTTTTTGTTGAAAAACAGGTTAATGGCGATTTAAGTTTCGGTCTTTTTTGAAAAAAATCCGAAACGTTATCCACAAAATTATG
>CAMCQH010000042.1 GCA_945877035.1 uncultured Clostridium sp.
ATTGTATCAATAATAATTTCTAAAATTTTCATCCGAAACTTCTTGACACTAATATGAAAATATTACCTGAAATCGCAAAAAACTAGTCGTAAAACTAGTTTTTTGCGATCATATAAAAAGACTATAATGATGAAGCCTTTTTTGATATGAAGTTTTTCTCATCTTCAGTAAGATTTGCTTGAGTGAGAAAAGTAATGCTTGGGCTATTGTCAGTTGTCTTGATTTCCGCAACTGGCAAAAACCGGTCAATTCCATTTCTGTTTCCAAAAAATTTGTAAACAGTATAACAAGATTTTTGTTTTTCGAATTCAAATTTGAATTTCTTGTCTAGCTCCATGTTGTAACCTCCCGAAATAAAAAATGTTATAACTTTATTATACCAGAAAAAATATAAAAAGTAAATTATAAAAGGCTAAAGAGTAGGGAATAATGAAAAAAAGGAGACCCAAAATGTTTGTAGAAATTATAAAATTTATATTTTATTCAAGCCTGATAGTTCTAATTTCAAAATATATACTTGTAACAACACTAAGAAAATTAGCAGAAAGTTTAAATTTAAAAGCAAAAACAGTAGGAGATATAGCTGGATATGCAACATCAGTTCCAGAACTTTTAACAATAACAACTTCAAGCTTAAGAGGATTAACTGGTGCAAGTATATACAATATATTAAGCTCAAATGTGATAAATTTAATTCAATATTTAGGGGCAATTATATTAAATAAAAATACAGAAAAATTAAGAAACAGAGCAATAAAAGTAGATTTAGTTTTAGTTATTATCACAATTATAATACCAATAATTTTGCTAAAATTTGATGTGGAATTAAAATTATGGATCGTTCCCATTTTTGTAATTTTGTATGCACTCTTTATATTTTTAAATAATAATGTTCATAAATTATATTTACAAAAAGAAGATGAAGAAATAGAAGCAGAAATAGAACAGGAAAAAAGATGGGAAAAAGGGAACAAAGCTAAAACAGTAAAATATTTTATTTATTTATTTTTAACTGGAATTTTATTATTTATAATAGGGGAATTACTGGGTAATACATTAGAAAATTTATGCAATTTATTTAATGTTTCTGAATTAATAATAGGAATTTTGTTAGGATTTATGACAAGCCTGCCAGAATTAATAACTTTTATTGAAGCACAAAGACATCATAAAAAGTCAGATGATGATATGTTAGGCGTAGTTGAGGCTACGAATAATTTATTGACTTCTAACATACTAAATTTATTTGCTATACAAACAATAGGAATTTTGATTATAAGTATAATAAAATAATGTATTGTTGCAATTTACAGCTTTAAAATAAACCGTGCGCACCCTCAACCATGCGATTTAAGATTTTTTAAGATACTCTCCAATCGCATTCGTCAAAAATTATTTTATTTATATATTCTCAAGTTTTACTTCTCTACATTAATAAGATATAAATTGTAAGAAGTTAAATTTTACAAAAATAAAAATTTTTAAAAAAGCTTGCATTTTGATAAAAAATTTGATATAATCTTATGCGTATTAAACACATAAAGCTAGTCTAAAGGGAAGTGCCAATAAAATGGTCCTGTTTAGATGATGAACTTTATGGAAGTAAAAAACAAAAAGGGAGGAATTAAAAATGGCAGTAGTTGCAATGAAACAATTACTAGAAGCAGGTGTTCACTTTGGACATCAAACAAGAAGATGGGATCCTAAAATGGCTGAATACATATTCCAAGCTAGAAACGGAATCCATATAATCGATTTACAAAAAACATCTAAAAAAATCGATGAAGCATATGCGTTCTTAAAAGAACAAGTAGAAGAAGGAAAAACAGTTCTATTTGTAGGAACAAAAAAACAAGCACAAGAATGTGTTAAAGATGCAGCAGAAAAATCTGGAATGTACTATGTTGACCAAAGATGGTTAGGAGGAATGCTAACAAACTTTGGAACAATTAGAAAAAGAGTACAAAGATTAAAAGATTTAGAAACAATGCAAGAAGATGGTACATTTGATGTATTACCTAAAAAAGAAGTAATCTTATTAAAGAAAGAAATGGAAAAACTAGAAAGAAACTTAGGTGGAATTAAAGACATGGAAGAAATTCCAGGAGTTATATTCTTAGTAGATCCTAAAAAAGAACATATAGCTGTATTAGAAGCTAAAAAATTAGGAATACCAGTAATAGGATTAGTAGATACAAACTGCAACCCAGAAGAAGTTGACTATGCTATACCTGGAAATGATGATGCTATAAGAGCTGTTAAATTAATAACAGATGTTTTAGCAAATGCAATCATTGAAGGTAAACAAGGTGAAAGCTTTGAAGCAGAAGAAACAGAAGTAGCTGAAGAAGTTGAAGAAGAACCAATTTCAATGGAAGAAGTTGTAGCAAATAGCGAAGAAACAGCTGAATAATATTAATTAAGTGATAAAAGAAAAGAGCGAGCAACGCTCGTTCGAAAACATTCGGACGGGAATATGTACTTGCTCTTTTAAATTATATAATAAAGCTATTGGACAAAAAAAGATAAGTTATTTAAATCTAATAGCAAATTTAAAGGAGGAATTTTAAAGATGGTAACAGCAAGTTTAGTAAAAGAATTAAGAGAAAAAACAGGTGCAGGAATGATGGACTGCAAAAAAGTTTTAACAGAAACAGATGGCGACATGGAAAAAGCAATGGACTTATTAAGAGAAAGAGGAATTGCAAAAGCAGCTAAAAAATCAGGAAGAGTTGCAGCAGAAGGATTAGTAGATGCTTATATATCAGAAGATGGAAAAGTAGGAGCTGTAGTAGAAGTTAACTCAGAAACAGACTTTGTTGCTAAAAATGAAGAATTCAAAACATTTGTTATGAATGTTGCAAAACAAGTTGTTAATACAAATCCTAAAGATGTTGAAGAATTGTTAGCACAACCAGCAGAATTTGAAGAAGGAAAAACAGTGCAAGAAGCATTAGTTGGAAAAATAGCAACAATAGGAGAAAACTTATCAATAAGAAGATTTGCAAGATTCGAATCAGAAGGATTAGTTGCAAAATACATCCATGGTGATGGAAAAATAGCTGTTTTAGTTAATATGGCTAAAGGAACAGAAGAAGTTGCAAAAGATATTTGTATGCAAATTGCAGCAGCTAGACCTGAATATGTTAAAAAAGAAGAAGTTCCAGCTGAAAGAGTAAATAAAGAAATGGAAATTCTAAAAGTTCAAACAATGAATGAAGGAAAGCCAGAAGCAATAGCTGAAAAAATAGTTCAAGGTAGAATTGGAAAATTCTATGAAGAAATATGCTTAGTAGACCAAGCATTTGTTAAAGATCCAAACAAAAAAGTTTCTCAATTATTAGCAGAAAAGGACGCAGAAGTAGTTGCATTTGCTAGATTTGAAAAAGGTGAAGGAATTGAGAAAAAAGAAGAAAACTTCGCAGAAGAAGTTATGAAACAATTACAATAAAAAAAAGACAGTTAATCATTAAAAGTGAAAAATACCTAGAAAATTTTAAATTTCTAGGTATTTTTTTTTACAAAACTCTATCAATTTTAAAAATTATATGATAGAATACGTTTGACAAATAAAATAGATAGGAGAGTGAAAAAATTGTCAGAAGCAAAATATAAAAGAATATTATTAAAACTAAGCGGAGAAGCACTAGCAGGAGAACAAAAAACAGGAGTCAATGTAGAAGTAGTAGGCAAAATATGTGACAAAATAAAAGAAGTAGTAGAAATGGGAGTAGAAGTAGGAATAGTAGTAGGCGGAGGAAACTTCTGGAGAGGAAGAAACGGACATCAAATGGAAAGAGCAACAGCAGACTACATGGGAATGCTTGCAACAGCAATGAACGGACTAGCACTTCAAGACGCATTAGAAGCAAGAGGAGTACATTCAAGAGTACAAACAGCAATAGAAATGAGAGAAATAGCAGAACCATTTATAATAAGAAAAGCAGAAAAACATTTAGACAGAGGAAGAGTAGTAATATTTGCATGTGGTACAGGACATCCATATTTTACAACAGACACAGCAGCAGTATTAAGAGCAACAGAAATAAATGCAGACATCATATTATTAGGAAAAGCAATAGATGCAGTATATTCAGCAGATCCTAAATTAGACCCAACAGCAGAAAAATTTGATAAAATATCATATTTAGAAGTATTAGAAAAAGATTTAAAAGTTATGGATTCAACAGCAACAGCACTATGTAGAGACAACAATATTCCACTATTAGTATTTGGAATAGCAGACCCAGAAAATATAGTTAGAGCTGTAAAAGGTGAACATATAGGAACATTGGTTAAATAAGATCGGTTCCAAATGGACATTTTGTCCAAAAAGAAACGTCCCTTTTGGACATTTGGACATTGGGACAAAGAAAGTGAGGAAATTAGAATGGATTATTCAAAAATAAAAGAAAAAATGGAAAAAAGTATAAGTGTATACAGTGAAAAATTATCAGAAGTGAGAGCAGGAAGAGCAAACCCTGCAATATTAAATAAAGTAAAAATAGACTATTATGGAACACCAACACCAATAAATCAAGTTGCAGGTGTATCTGTACCAGAAGCGAGATTAATAGTAATACAACCATGGGACATGAGCATTTTAAAAGAAATCGAAAAAGCAATATTAGCTTCAGACATAGGAATTAACCCAAATAATGATGGAAAAGTAATAAGACTTGCTTTTCCAGAATTAACAGAAGAAAGAAGAAAAGACCTAGTAAAAGATATCAAAAAAATGGCAGAAGAAGCTAAAATTGTAATTAGAACAATAAGAAGAGATGGAATTGAAGAAGCAAAACAAGAACAAAAAAATGGAGACATTACAGAAGATGAACTAAAACAAGCAGAAAATGAAATCCAAAAATTAACAGACAAAAGTGTAGAAGAAATAGACAAAATACTAGCAAATAAAGAAAAAGAAGTAATGTCTGTATAATTGCAATAATAAAATATATTACAGGGGTAATAAAATGGAATTCAAAGAAAAACTGAAAGAATATCAAAATATAGTAAATGAAGAATTAGAAAAATATATAAGAAAAGGAAAATGCCCAGAAGAAGTTTTAAATAATTCTATGGAATACAGCCTAATGGCAGGTGGAAAAAGATTAAGACCAATATTAGTACTTGCAACATATGAATTATTTAAAAAAGATTATGAAGAATGTATGCCATTTGCAGTAGCAATAGAAATGGTACACAATTTTTCACTAATCCATGATGATTTACCAGAAATAGATAATGATGACTTCAGACATGGAAAACCAACAAACCATAAACAATTTGGGCATGCAACAGCATTACTTGCAGGTGATGGATTACTAAATCAAGCATATATTGTAATAAGTGATGAAATTTTATATTCAATAGAAAATCAATATAAAGAAAATTTTCACAATAAAGCAAGAGCATTTAATGAATTTACAAAAGCTGTTGATAGAATGATAGCAGGAGAATATTTAGATACAGAGCTAGAAGGACAAAAAATTCCAAAGGATATGCTAGAATATATTCATGTAAATAAAACAGGAGCACTGTTAAAATTATGTGCAAGAATGGGTGCAATTTTAGCTGATAGCAGTGAAAAAGATATAGAAAGACTATCAAAATATGCAGACAAAATAGGCTTAGCCTTCCAAATAAAAGATGACATTTTATCAGAAGAAGGAAATCCAGAAATAACAGGAAAGCCAGTTGGAAATGACAAAGAATTAGGCAAATGCACATATGTATCTTATTATGGATTAGATGGAGCAAAAAAAGAATTAGAAAAAATCATAAAAGAAGCAATTGATGAATTAGAAATATATGGAGAAAAAGCAGAATTTTTAAGACAATTAGCTTTATATATTAAGGACAGAAATAAATAAGAGGTTAGAGGTTGGAGGTTAGAAGTTAGAGGTTATAGACTCCATTTCACCAACCTCCATTTCACTAACTTCAAATAGAAAGGACAAAAATAATGGAACAAGAAAATTTACCAAAACATATTGCAATTATTATGGATGGAAATAGGAGATGGGCTAGAAATAAAGGACTACCAGTAGGGTTAGGACATAAAGAAGGAGCCAAAACACTAGAAAAAATAGTAAGACATGCAAAAAACATAGGAATAAAATACATAACAGTATATGCATTCTCAACTGAAAATTGGAAGAGATCACAAGAAGAAGTATCAACATTAATGAATTTAATGCTAAATTATCTTGAAAGCTATAGCAAAAGAGCAGATTCTGAAAATATAAAAGTAAATATATTAGGAAGTAGACAAGGACTATCAGAAAAAATGATAGATTTAATAGATAAATGCATGGAAAGAACCAAAAACAACACAGGTATAACCTTTAATATAGCATTAAATTACGGTGGAAGAGATGAAATAGTAAAAGCTGTAAAAAGCATAGCAGAAAAAGTCAAAGAAAATGAAATCAATATAGAAGATA
Source organism: uncultured Clostridium sp. (assembly GCA_945877035.1). Lineage (GTDB taxonomy): Bacteria > Bacillota > Clostridia > TANB77 > CAG-508 > CAG-269. The sequence goes on from CAMCQH010000042.1 coordinate 6,447, forward strand.
TCACAGAACAAACAATATCAGATAATTTATATACAAAAGGTCAACCAGACCCAGACTTGTTAATAAGAACAAGTGGAGAAATAAGGTTAAGCAATTTTTTACCATGGCAACTAGTATATACAGAATTTGTATTTGTAGAGAAAAATTGGCCTGATTTTAATGAAAAAGACTTAGATGAAGCAATAGAAATATATCAAAAAAGAAACAGAAAATTTGGAGCAAAATAAGGAGAGAAAAGATATGGATTTAAAAAGAATATCATCAGCAATAATAGTAACTTTAGCTCTTATAATAATACTATTAATACAAAATAATATAATTACAGGAATATTATTTATGCTCATATCAATAGTAGCAATGCATGAATATTTAGGCGCAATATCAAAAGTATGTAATCCAATAAAATGGGTAGGATATTTAAGTTGTATTATAGTAGCAATTATTAATTTTATACCAAAACAATACTTGTTACCAATATCAATGATTTCAATACCAACAATACTTTTAATACTATTTGCACATGTAATAGCAACAGATATGAAAATAACTTTTAAAGATGTAGCATATACACTTCTAGGAATATGTTATATACCAACATTTTTAATGTTCTTATCACTTATAGATGGTATGAGTAATGGAAAAATATTATTAGGATACATATTTATAGCATCTTGGGGGACAGATACATTTGCTTTTTGCATCGGAATTAAACTTGGAAAACATAAATTTAGCAAAGTAAGCCCTAAAAAATCAATAGAAGGATGTATAGCAGGAACTGTTGGAGCAATAATTATAACATTGATATACACAACAATATTGAATAACTATTTTGCATTCGAATATTCATATTTAATGGTTGGAATATCAGCACTTGTGCTAAGTCTAATAGGACAAATGGGAGATTTTTCAGCATCATGTATAAAAAGATATGTTGATATAAAAGATTATAGTAATTTATTACCAGGACATGGTGGTATGTTAGATAGAATAGATAGTGTTTTATTTATAGCACCATTTGCATATATGTTATTTATGATGATTTAGAAATTCGGGATTAATGAGGCACCACATTCAGCGGTCCCCACGAAGCTTTCGTACAAAATAAAAATGTTTACCTTGCACGGACTAAAAAGTACATATCCGGGATTTTTTATGTTGGCTCCTTAATCCTTAATTTGTCATCCAAAGTTTTTGAAAAAATTTTTGGATGACGATGAACGGAGCAAAGCGGAGTGAAAGGAGGAACAAATTTGACAATTTTAATATCAGCCTTAAAAATAATATTTTTACTTGGTTTCCTAATACTAATACACGAAGCAGGACATTTAATAGTTGCAAAACTATGCAAAGTAAAAGTAAATGAATTTGCAATAGGATTTGGACCAACAATATGGAAAAAGCAAGGAAAAGAAACAAAATATGCAATTCGCCTAATACCATTACGGTGGATTTTGCAGTATGGAAGGTGAAGAAGAAAGGTCAGAAAATGATGGCTCATTTTCAAAAGCAAGCATACCAAAAAGGATAGCAATAGTAGCAGCTGGAGCAACTGTTAATATTGTATTTGGTTTATTAGTATATTTTATTCTAATGTCTACATCAAATACATATGTAACAAATGAAGTTAACACAGTAATTGATGGATATGTAGCACAAGAAATAGGAATACAACAAAATGATAAAATAATAGAGTTAGACGGTAAAAAAATAAAAAGTAAATATGATTTAAACAAAGTAATGAAAAAATCTAATGGTGATAATATAAATTTAAAAATAGAAAGAAATGGAGAAACACTAGAATATAATATAAAGCCGACAGAAGTAAAAAGTAAAAGCACAGGAATATATTTAGATGAAAACTGCAAAATATTAACACTAGAAAAAGGTAGTAGTGCTGAAAAAAGTGGACTAAAATCAAATGATAAAATTATAAAAGTAAATAATCAAGAAATAAATGGAGAATATAATAAAATAATAGAATTAATCCAAGAAAAAGGCGTAAATACAATGCTTATAACTGTTGAAAGAAAAGGACAAGAAATTTCTTTTGAATTAACTCCTGATTATATTTCATCATATTATTTAGGCGTAAATTTAAAACAAGCTGAAAGCAAATTTATAAACTATATAATCTATGGAGGAATAGAGACAAAAGAATTTGCTTTTTCAATAATAGACAATATAAAAATGATTTTCACAGGAGGAGTAAGTGTAGACCAAATGATGGGACCTGTTGGAATATCAGAAGTAGTTGCAAAAACAAATGGATTTAGAGAATTTATTTATATGTTAGCATTGATTTCACTATCATTAGGAGTAACAAACCTTTTGCCAATACCAGCATTAGATGGTGGAAAAATTCTAATATTAATAATTGAAGCAATTCGCAGAAAACCATTAAAGGAAAAAACAGAAATAAACATACAATTAATAGGATTTTCAATATTAATAGCATTATCTTTATATATAACTTATAACGATATTTTAAGAATCTTTTGATAAATTCTATTGAAAATCCAAAATAAATATAATAGAAAATATTTGTAAAAAGGTGATAAAAATGGAAGAGAAAAAAGGAAATATAATATTAGGGATAATTTTAGCATTATTAATGATAGTTGCGATAGTTATCGTAATAAAAAATCCAAATAGAACCGAAACAACAGTAGAAACGACTCCAACAAATATACAAGGAGAAGCAAATATTGAAAATCAAACTAACAACATACCAGAAATAGATATAGAAGAAATAAATAAAACAGAAGAAAAAGAAACAAGTATGCAAAAAGGAGGAACATTTTGCAAAATAGAAAATCAAGTAGTATTTTATGAGGATAAAAACCAAAGTATTTATTTATATAATATAAATGATAACAAAACTAGCAAAATAGCTACATTAGAACATGGAGCAAATAAAATATACTTTGATGGAGAAAATATTTATTTTATACCATATTATTATAGAGGAAAAGGAATATACAAAATAGACTTACAAGGAAATGTACAAAAAATTTATGAAGGTGCATCATTGCAATTATGGATTACTGAAGATAAAATATATTTTGTAAAACAAATAGGCTTTGATGACCTTAATCAAAATCCGCAAGGAACCATATGTGTAATGGATAAAGATGGAAACAATATTGTTGAAATTGCACAAAATATAAAAAATGATTTCTTTATACAAGATGAAAAAATATATTATACTACACAAGATAGAAAAATGTATGTAATAAATAAAGACGGAACTAATCAAGAAGAACTAGTTCAAGGAAGAAAATTTGTAATTGCAACAAACGAAAAATACATATTATATATGGACTATGCAAGCCAAGAAGCAAAACATATTTTAAATATAGAAACAAAAGAAGATAGCATAATAGGTTATTTTGGTCAACTTAAAAAGTTCCAAGGAAAAACATATCTAAATGTAAGAAAAAGACTAGATGATGGTTCACTTGAAACAGATTATACTTTATTTGAAATTAAAGAAGATGGAACAGTTCAAGAATATGGTAAATTTGCAGATTTTGGAACAGATTTAAAATATATAACAAACGGAAAAGCATATATTTCTAATCAGCAAGAAGGAACATATACTATAAATCTAGAAGATAACCAAAAAGAAAGTGCTGAAAATTACAAAGAATGTAGATATTTTTTAGGAGGATATGGTTATAAAATAGATGATTCAAATGAAGAAGATATCAAAGTTGAAAGAATTGAATTATAAAATTAAAAAAGTTCAGAACTAATTTTGCTCTGAACTTTTTTAAAATTTTAAAGATATTTTTATAATCTTTCAACATTATTTTCTTGAAACTATTAACATTTTTAAAATAAACCGTAAAAATTGATAATATATAAATATTAGTGTCAAGAAGTTTCGGATGAAAATTTTAGAAATTATTATTGATACA
>CAMCQH010000043.1 GCA_945877035.1 uncultured Clostridium sp.
ATTGTATCAATAATAATTTTTAAAATTTTCATCCGAAACTTCTTGACACTAATTTTAATTTTTTACAGCGCTAACTTCGACTTTTTTAGGCATTGATAACATCTTAATTTTTTACCATTTCATTTTTTATAGAAATAGTCTTTGGACTATTTCTAAAGTCCATTTTTTTCTGTAATTCTATAACAGGAATTGGCAAAATAGAAATAGCAATTGTAATAATCCATTGTGTCATATTTAAAGGCACAACTTCAAATATATTAGCCAAAGCAGGAATAACAACGACTATTGCTTGAATTAATATGCCTAAAACAAAACTACCTAACAAATATTTATTTTCAAAAAGACCTGCTTCAAAAATTGACTTTTCATTTTTTACATTAAAGCTATGAACTAGCTCCAAAAATCCTATTGATAAAAATGCCATTGTTCTTCCAACTTCCAGTCCATAATACTTATTACCTATACTAAATGCAACAAGTGTAAGAACCCCTATCATAATGCCTTCTACAATAATTTTATTCCATAATCCATCTGCAAATATTCCTTTTTTGCTATTTACTGGTTTTTTATTCATTATGTCTTTTTCAGGATTTTCTAATCCTAAAGCTATGGCTGGTAATGAGTCTGTAACTAAATTTATCCATAATAATTGAATTGCAAGTAATGGTGATTTTAGTCCTAAAACTAATCCCATAAAAATTGTTACTATCTCTCCTATATTTGTTGCAATTAAAAAATGAATCGCTTTTTTGATGTTATCATATATGTTTCTACCTTGTTTTACAGCTTCCACTATTGTTACAAAATTATCGTCTGTAAGAATTATATCAGCGGCATTTTTGGCAACATCTGTACCATTTTTTCCCATTGCTATTCCTATATCAGCATTTTTAAGAGCTGGGCTATCATTTACTCCATCACCTGTCATTGCAACTACTGCGCCATTTCTTTGCCATGCTTTTACTATTCTTACTTTATGCTCTGGGGTAACCCTTGCAAATACAGAATATTCTTTGATATTTTTTTCTAATTGACTTTGAGTTATTTTATCAAGTTCTTGTCCTGTTATTGCCTTATCCTTTAATCCTAAAATTCCTAAATCTTTAGCAATTGCTTTAGCTGTTTCTAAATGATCACCTGTAATCATAACTGTCTTTATTCCAGCATTTTGACAAGTTTTTACCGCTTCTTTAACACCTTTTCTTGGCGGGTCAATCATTCCTATAAGTCCTACAAATGTTAGATTATTTTCGATATTAGCTGAGTCTATTTTACTTGGCAAAAAATCTATATCTTTATATGCAACAGCAATTACTCTTAATGCTTTTTGTGCCATTTGCCTGTTATCACTTTGAATTTTTGAAGTTTGTAAAACCTGAACTCTTATATTGTTATGGTTATTTACTTCTAAAATTTCTTTTGTACACCTTTGCAATAATACATCTGGTGCCCCTTTTGTAATTACACGGTATTTGTTTCCTATCCTATGTATTGTTGTCATCATTTTTCTATTAGAATCAAATGGCACTTCATTAATTCTTGGCATTAGCATTTCTAGTTCATTTTTTAAAGCTCCTATATTTACAGCTTCTTCTACAATTGCTTTCTCTGTTGGTTCACCTGTTACAATTCTATTACCGTTTTCCACAGAAATCTCACAGTCTGTGCATAATGTAGCTAATTCTATTATAAATTTTTTATTTTGACTTCTAACATCTACAACCTTCATTTTATTTTGAGTAAGTGTTCCAGTTTTATCTGAACAAATTACATTACTACTTCCAAGTGTTTCAACAGCAGGTAATTTTCTAATTATACTATTCTTTTTTGCCATTTTTGTAACACCAATTGAAAGCATAATTGTAACTATTGCAGGTAACCCCTCTGGAATTGCTGCAACTGCCAAACCTACTGATGTCATAAACATTTCTACTGGTTCTATATGTTTTATTAGTCCCATTACAAATATTATTATGCAAATTGCTAAACATGCAAGTCCCAGTATTTTTCCAACTTCACCTAACTTCTTTTGTAATGGTGTTTCTGGAGCTTCATCTTCAATAATCATATTAGCAATTTGTCCAACTTTTGTGTTCATTCCTATATCTGTAACAACTGCTTTTCCATGTCCATTTACTGTAATGCTTGCCATAAAAGCCATATTTTTCATATCACCTAAAGTGATATCTTTTTTGCAAATAACATCTGCATCTTTTTCAGAGGCTTGAGTTTCACCTGTTAATGATGACTCTTCTATTTTTAAATTATGACTTTCCAAAATTCTACAATCAGCTGGAACATAGTTTCCAGCCTCTAATTCTATAATATCTCCTTTTACTAAATCCTCTGCATTAATCTCTATTTTTTTACCATTTCTAATAACCTTTGCTATTTGAGGTGTCATCTGTTTTAAAGCCTCAATTGACTTTTCAGCCTTAGCCTCTTGGATAACTCCCATTAGTGCGTTAAAAACTACTATTCCAATAATTATAATGGAATCTACGTAATCATTTTCTCCTTGCATTTTAGAAACAACCGCAGATATTATTGAAGCCATTATTAAAATAATAATCATAAAGTCATTAAATTGCTTTAAAAATTTTATAAACAAGCTCTCTTTTTTCTTTTCTTGTAATTTGTTTTTTCCGTATTTCTCTTGTCTTTGTTTTACTTCTTCATCTGATAGTCCTATCTTTTCATTTGTACCTAAACTTTTTAAAGTTTCATCTTTTCTTAAAGTTTGCCACATACATAAATTCACTCCTTTTTTCTTATGAGTTTTATAATTTTTTATCAATGTGCAAGATAATAATTTTTAAATTATACGAAAAGCTCGTGGGGACCAATAAATGCTGTTAAATGCAATTAGCGTTGTTACAGCATTATTGGGAAGGTTTGAGTTTATTTAAAAACTATTACCTTGCACAAAACGAAAAAATATATACATTAAACTATATGTGGCTTGTACTTTTTTATTACTCTTTCAACATTTTATTTTTTTGTCATATTATGTTGTAAGAGGTGTTATTATGTTAAACTCAATTTTATTAGCAATTTCAAGCAGTATAGATTCCCTTGGAATAGGAATTACATATGGAATAAAAAACACAAAAATATCATTAATAGGAAAAATAATTTTATTTATTATCTCCATAACAATAACCTACATTTCAATATTTTTAGGAAACTTTATACAAAGCATTTTTCCAAGTTTCTTAACAAGATTAATAGGCAGTGGTATTTTAATTTTTATGGGAATATATATATGTATTCAAGCACTAAAAAATAAAAGTAATTCTTCTAATGTTTTTAATAATCCAATATCTTCTGATTTTGATAATTCAAAAATAATAGACTGTAAAGAATCTATATTTTTAGCAATTGCTCTTTCTTTAGATAGCTTTTGTATTGGGGTTTGTGGAAGTATTGTTGATATTAATTTAGCATTGTTTCCTTTTTTAGTTAGTATTTTTCAGTTATTTTTTCTAAGTATTGGTACTTTTATTGGTATTCATATTAATAGATTTTATAAATTGCCACAAAATATTTGGTCATTAATTTCTGGTATTTTGTTGATTTTAATTGGAATTTTTAGGTTTTTTCAATAACTTAATATTTAAAGTTATTGCATATTGTTACTATTCACAGCTATTAAAATTGTGCTGTCCTGCAACGGGTAATAGTTATTAATTATACTCAGTCCTTCCCCATGATACTGTAACAATGCTAACGCATTTAACAGTATTCATTGGTCCCCACGAGGACTTCGTTTAATTAATAACTATTACCCTGCGCGGACTTTAAGTTTTGTTAAGCTGTGGATTGTAACTGCATATTTTCAAAATAGCAAAAATAAATATGTCGAATTGTTGCATATTTTGTCGAATTTTGTTATAATACTTTTATCTTTGTTTCAGGAGGTAGCATATATGCAAAAAACTTTAAATGTTCGGTTTAGTGCCGAAGAAGAAACTAAAGTAGTGTCACAGGTGTTCAGCATTATTTGGGACGTCGCTGATACTTCACCCATGAACAACTTCATTTCTTGGATTATTGAGACTAGCCGTGGCAGTTTCAACGAAACTGGCGACATCGAATGTAAATCAAAAACTGATTACATTGGTTGCCATAAAAAAGCCTTAACTTTGGGGCTTTTACCACAGTTGTCTCCCTTAGCGGTAAAATCCAGATTTTGTTATGGTAAATAGTTAAATTTTGCATATAAAACGGCGAAGAGTTCTTCTTCGCCGTTTTTCATATTCCATAATTTATACAGCTATCTTAGTTTCATTGACAACAACTTAGAAATACCGCTTTCCTCCATAGTAACACCATAAACAGTGTCAGCAGCTTCCATTGTACCTTTTCTATGAGTAATAACTAAAAATTGAGTATGTTCAGTAAATTTTTTCAAGTATTCAGCATATTTAAATACATTTACATCATCTAATGCAGCCTCAATTTCATCTAGTACACAGAATGGTGATGGATTTATTTTCAAAATTGCAAACAATAAAGCTATTGCAGTAAATGCCTTTTCTCCACCTGATAATAACATCATATTTTGTAATTTTTTTCCTGGTGGTTGTGCATTAATTTCTATTCCACATTCTAAAATATTATTTTCATCTTCAAGTATAAGTTCTGCCTTTCCTCCACCAAACAATTCTGCAAATACTTCTTCAAAATTTTTATTTATAACTTTGAATTTTTCTTTAAATTGTTCTTTCATAATTTGTGTCATTTCAGAAATTACATCTCTTAATTTGCTCATTGTATTTTCTAAATCTAGTCTTTGCTCACTCATAAAATCATATCTATCTTTTAAGTTTTTGTATTCTTCAATTGAATCTACATTAACACTTCCAAGTTCTTTAATTTCAGTTCTTAAAGCATTTACTCTTCTTTGTGTTAATTGTACATTTTCTGGTTTTTGATATTCTCCTACATTATTTGGTGTAAGTTCATATTCCTCCCACATTTTATTGTAGATTCCATTAATGTCTTCTTCAATTTTTGTTTTCTTAACATCTAATTTTACAAGCTGACCTTTTAAATCTTCTATAACTTTAAATTTATCTGTTATTTCATTTTCCTGTTTTGCAAGCTTTTCATTTTTTAGAGTTCTTTCTTGTTTTAGTTTTTCTATTTTCGAACTGCTATTTTGGACATTTGCTTTAACTTCTTCAATTTTTTGAAGTATTTCTTGAATTGCTTTTTCTAGAGCTTCATTGTCTAATTTTATTTGTTCAATTTGTTTTTTCTTGTTTTCAATGCTTTGTTTAGAATTTTCTAATTCTTGATTTATTCTTTCTTGAATTTCTTGTATTGAAGCTTCACTTTCATCAAATGAAGATACAGAAATTTTTAAATTTGTAATGTCAAAATTTAAATCATCTATATATTTTTGGTCATCTTTATTAAGTTCAGCAAATTCTGTTATAATTTTAGATAATTCTTGATTTTGCTCAGCAATTTTATTTATTTCTACTTGTAGATTCCCTTTATTTGATACCGCTTCTTCTTTTTGTTTTTCAAGATTTGCTTGTTCTTCTTTTAGTCTAGTTAAACGTTTTTGAAGTTTTTCAATATTTTCATCTATTGAAATTACTTTTTGTTTTTCAGTTGCATATGTAATATCTATTTCTTGTAGTTCTTTTTCTAGGTTTGCAGATAACTCTAAAATTCCTTCAATTGATTCTTCATAATTTTGTTTATCATTTTGTAGTTTTTCTATTTTTTGTTTTAAATTATTGATTTCTTTTTCAAGTTTTTCTATTTCTTTTCCTCTACCTAGAATATTAACCGTTTTCTTAGCAACTGAACCACCTGTTATAGCTCCTGATGGATTAATTAAATCACCATCAGTTGTAACAATTCTAAATGTATATCCATTTTGTTTTGCAAGCTTAATTGCTGTTTCCATATTGTCAACAATAACTGTTCTACCAAGTAAATTTAAAATAATTTGCTCATATTTTTTGTTGTATTTTACTAAATCTGATGCAATACCAATTACACCTTTATCTTGTCCCTTTATTCTATCTAATTTTTTACCTTTAACAGATGAAATTGGTAAAAATGATGCTCTTCCTAAGTTGTTTTTTCTTAAATGTTCAACTAATTTTTTTGCATCTTCTTCTGTTTCTGTTACTATATTCTGAAGGCTTGCTCCTAAACACATTTCGATTGCAGTTTCTAATTCATCTGGAACTTCAATAATATTTGCTAAAACCCCATGCATTCCTTTTCCTAAATCTTTAATGTTTTCACAATCTTGCAATAAAGATTTAACACTTTTTATATAACCCTCTTTTTCCTTTTCAGTCTCAATTAAGAATTTTAATCTTGACTCTTTTACTCTCATATCACTTGATAAAATATTTATATTACTTTCAAATGATTTGATTTTTTGATTAGCCTCTTCTCTTTGTTTTGCAACATCATCTAATGATTTTTGAGCTTTATTTTTTTTGTTTTCAATTTCATTAAATTTTTTAGCTATATCTTCTTTGTTAAGGCGTGTGCTATCTAATTCAGAAATTGTTGCTTGCATTTCTTGTTTAATTTGAGCTTGTCTTTTTTCATAGTTTTGATAATTAGCATTTTGTGTGTTTATATCTGATTGAAGTTCATATTTTTTATCTGTATTTTGTTCTACTGTTTGTTTATATCCTTCAATTTCTAGCTCTTTTTCAGATAATTTTTGTGTTAATTTATCAAGTTCAGTTTGTTTTTCGTTTAACTCTTTTTCAAACTTTTCTTTATTTTGTTTTAAACTATCTTTTCTTGCTTCTTTTTGTTCAATTTCTTCTTGTAATTCTTTAATATGATTATTTTGTTCTTCAATTTCTTTTAAATATCTTTCGCTATTTTCATTATTATTTGCAATTCTTGTTTTGGCTACATTTATATCTGAATTTAATTGCTCAATTTGTTTCTGGCTTTCAAAACCGATATTAGACATGTTTTCAATTTCTTCTGTAATTTGGTCGATGCTAGATTTTAGTTCTTCTTTTAAAGCTTTTATTTTCTCTAATTTTTCATCTTCTTCATTTGCTTGATTTTGCATTACCTCAATTGCTTGTACTAATTCTTCTAAATCTTTTTTATATTTTTCAATGTTATATACAAATAGTCCAATTTCAATACTTTTTAGTTCTTCTCTTAAATTTAGATATTTTTTAGCTTTATCAGCTTGCAATTGTAATGGTTCTAAATTTCCTTCAATTTCAGATAAAATATCATTTATTCTAAGAAGATTTAATTTAGTATGTTCCAACTTTTTTTCAGACTCTTCTTTTCTAGTTCTATATTTTACAATACCTGCTGCTTCTTCAAAAATATGTCTTCTATCCTCTGATTTATTACTTAAAATCTCATCAATTTTACCTTGTCCAATGATAGAATACCCATCTTTACCAATACCTGTATCCATAAATAATTCTAATACATCTTTTAGTCTACATGGAACTTTATTTATGTAATATCCTGTCTCACCACTTCTGTATATTTTTCTTGTAACTGTAACCTCTGTATATTCAATTGGAAGTGCTCCATCAGAATTATCGAACACCAAAGAAGCCTCTGCAAAACCTAGAGACTTTCTGTTTTGAGTACCAGCAAATATGATATCTAATGATTTCGTTCCCCTTAGGGATTTCATACTTTGCTCTCCTAGTACCCATCTTATTGCATCTGATATATTACTTTTTCCTGACCCGTTTGGCCCTATTACTGTTGTTATTCCTGGCATTAGTTCTAATACTGTTTTATCTGCAAAGGATTTAAATCCTTGTAATTCTAATCTTTTTAAATACATTTTTCTCACCTCGTTCATTTTACTATATAAAGTGACAAAAAGCAAGAAAATTTTTCTTGCTTTTTATTCTGTATCTGCATATTACCAAAAATATTTTATCCAATAATTGTCACTACCGCTGCCGTTCTTATTGGATTTTTAGAACTTTTTATTATCAGTTTTCTTATATAGTCAAATATATCATGATAGCATTCCATATAAATTTTCCCATCAGAAATGTAACTAATAACATCTGCATAAGCAATATCACCATCTGTTAAATAACTAACATCATTACAAAATCTATTTCCTTCTAGTCTTTGAAAAAAGTAATTACTTTTTTCATTGGAAATTTTAATAAGTTCTTCATATGATTTTCCTTTTAATTCTTCTAAATTTTTTAAGCTTTTTAGTTCTTTTTCAGTTGTTAAATTACTCTTTACCATCTCTAGTTGCTCTTCAATAAAAGGAATAGCATATTTTTCAAATATATCTTCTTTTATGTCTAGACATACCAATTCATCATTTTGAGATATATCATATATGTTTAAGTCTATTTTATTTTTTAATTTTTCTAATATCTTCTCCGTACTATTCCTTCTTTTTTCTACTATTATTTCAGTAGCAATTCCACAATCCAAATATTGTCCCATATTCTTACCCCCCTTCTTTTTTTACTTATATATTAATATTTTCTTATTAATTTGTCAATACTTTTTATATAATTTATATGTAAAAATTAATAGTACAGATATAAAGTTTTTATATCTGTACTATTTTAATACCTCTAATCATTTTTTATTTTTTTAATTTCTTCTTCTGTTAGTTCTGTTAATTCCATTATTTCTTTTATGTCACGATTTTTTTCTAATAGTTTCTTAGCAATTTTTATTTTATTTTTCTTTTCACCGCTCTTCTCTTCCGCTGTTCTAAGCCGCTGTTCTAGTCCGTTCTTCTATTCCCATCTTTAATCCTTCTTCTTTAGCATCATATAATCTACTATTAACATCAGATTCCCACAAATCTCTCATGTCTGCTAAATATTGTGCTTCTTCACTTGCTGTAAAATATTTAATTTCGACTTCAGCTTCTTTTATAATCTTATTTTTAGCTTTTGCCATTTCTATTTTCCCCCTATCTGTATCATCAATGACTGCTAACCATTGATTGAGTTTATTATCCATATCTGGATTTGATTCTCTAAATTTTGGTAACTGTATATAGTATTCTTTCATTATACTATTTACTTGATAATCTCTATGATTATTCAAAACCTTTACTGTATCTAATATATATTCATCAAATCCGAATAGATTATAATTTAATATGTATATTGCAACTACTTCTTTTGCCTCTTGATACTGTTCTCCCCTTGGAAAATGTCTTGATATTGTTTTAGCTTCATAGATGTCATTTCTCTTTTCTATATTCTTTTTGTCATCTACCTGCATTTCTACATTGACTATCATTCCGTCATTTAGAGTTGCTTGTATGTCTAATCTGCCTCCCTTTTCTCTTGTGCTTAATTGTTCTAAATTCACTTCTTCTTTTATTTCAATTTTTGTTATTTCGATTTTTAGAATTGAATTTAAAAAATCAATTAAATATTTTTCATTTCCTTTTCTGCTAAAAAATGCTTTAAATATTA
>CAMCQH010000044.1 GCA_945877035.1 uncultured Clostridium sp.
TGTTGATTTTCCAATACTTATTAACTTGTTATATGTTTCCATTCTTAAGTTTCTTTTTCTAGGCATTTCACACCTCCTATTTTTAACAAATTAAAAAGAGCTAATAATCTAGCTCTCCGTCATTTATTATTTATCTTTATTTTGTTTACGCTTAATTATATAAGCTATTCCTAGTAAAGATAGAATTATTGCACTAGCAAATAATTTTATTTTGCTTTCAACTCCTGTTTTAGGAACTTCTATCTTTTTATTTTCAAATGTAAATTCTATTGTATTTTCAGTTTCTTCTACTTGTGTATCATCTACAAATATACCTTTGTCATTGATTTCAACTTTAACAATTTTGTTTGATAATTCATAATCTTTTGGTGCTTTTATTTCTTTAATGTAATATGTTCCATATCTTAATTCTTCAAATAAAACTGTTCCATCTTCTGAATTAGATTTAACCTCTTTAATAAGTTTTGTACATTCTGGATCTTCGTATATTGCAAATATGAATTTATCTTTAATAACTTCTTTTGTTTCAGTATCAATCTTAATTACCTTTACATTTTTTAGTATTGGCATATCTTTCATTTCTATTTTTTGAGTTTCTTTATCAGTTGTTACTGTGAATTTTATTTCTTCAGTAATTTCATAACCATAAGGAGCAGTAGTTTCTTTTAAGATATATGTTTTACCTTCTTCTAAACCTTTTACTTTATGAGGTTCTTTAGTAGATGTCCATTTATCTATTGTGTTACCATCTTCATCTATAACTTCTAGTTCTGCACCCTCTAATTCGTTTCCATTAGTTATATCTGTTTTTGTTATTTCTACTAATTTATCAATCATAACTACTTTTTGTGTTTCTTTATCTGGTGTTACAATAAACTCTACATCAGTTGCTTTTACATAAGAATCTGCAACTATTTCTTCATGTAATGTATAAGTTTCTCCCTCAACTAAATTTTTGATTTTGTGTGGTTCTTTACCAGATACCCACTCATCAACTACTTTGTTGTCTTTATCTAATACTTGAATTGTTGCACCTTCAATTTCTTTTCCTGCAATATCGACTTTGCTCATTTCTACTATTTTGTCTATCATTTCAACTTTTTGAATATCTTTTTTATTTGTAACTTCAAATTCAACATCTGTTGCTACAACATATCCATCAGGAGCATATTCTTCATGTAAAATATATTTTTTACCTTCTTCTAATCCTTTTATGTTATGACTTTCTTTTGTAGAAGTCCAACTATCAATTATATTTCCATCTTTATCAGTAACAACAATTTCAGCTCCTTCGATTTCTTTTCCACCTATATCTGCTTTTGTCATTGTAACTATTTTATCTATCATTTTAACTTGTTGAACTTTTGTTGTACTTTCTACTTCAAATTCTATTGTTGAAGCTCTTACATATCCATCTGGTGCGATTTCTTCTTTTAATTTATAAGTTTTTCCTACTAATAAACCTTCTATTTTATGAGTGTTTTTAGTAGATGTCCATGTATCAACAATTTTATTATTTTCATCAATAACAGATAATTTTGCTCCTTCAAGTTCATCATCTCCTATTACAGATTTTTTAGAAAATTCAAACATTGTTGTATCATTATATATATCTTTAATATCTTCATATACTTTTGTTGTTAAATCTTTTTGTACAAATTTAACTTCATATTTGGTTGTATTTAAAACTAATCCATCTAAAGTTTTTATTTCTTCTAATTCATAAGTTCCCATAGGTAAATTATCAACTTTTAAATTACCTTTTTTATCTAAATTGTATTTCTTTATTTCTTGACCTTTAGTATATATTTTGCTTCCATCTGCATAATCAATAATATCTTCTTTTGCAGTAAGTTTGAATTCAATACCTGATAAATCAGAGGTATCAACCAATGATGTGTCAGCATCTTCTCTTAATGCTATTGTTTTATTTATAATTAAAGTGCCTGTAGGTTGTTCATTTTTCATTACAACTTCTTTAATAAAATCTTCATCTTGATCTTTATCATAATCTCTTATTCCTTTTATTTCAAAAGAAACTGCTTTTTCTAATTGTAAAAAGCCTTTTGGAGTTTTTATTTCATAAATTGTATAACTTCCAACTGGTAATTGTAATGGAGTAACAACTGCACCTTTATCATCTTTGTTATTAGTAAAACTTTTATCTGGTACTATCATATTATTTGCATTTGTTGTAAATGAAGTATATGTTGTACTACCAATTTTTTGAGAAATTGATTCTCCTTTTTTCCATATTATTTTTCCTGTTGCTCTATCATAAATATCTTTTTCAGCTTTTATTTCAAATGTTGTACTTGTTAATGTAACAACTTTTCCTGTTTTTAAATCTTTTTTGATTAATTTTATATAAGCTTCTAATTGTTCATTATTAACTACTATATGTTTAGTTTTTTGTGGTATTTCTTTTATTTCACTTTCATCTTGAGTAATTGAGAAATAGAAATCACTTGCACTTTCGTAGTCTTTTGGTGTAACTGTTTCTTTAACTATATATTTACCATAAGGTAAGTTCTTTTGTGTGTATGCATTACCATCTTTATCAGTTACTAATACATCATAAGTAGGAGCTATTTTTTGAGCTTCTGCAACTCTTTTAGTATCGACATTAACTTTATTTCCGTTTTCATCAACACCATTCCATACTTCCGCATAAGTGTATCCTTGTGAATATGCTTTTTCTACTGCTGAATTTAATTTAATTGTAAATTCTGCACCTTCAAGACCAGGTGTTTCTCCTGAATTTACTTTTATTCCTGATTTAAAGATGTGTACTCCCATTTTCTTTACATCTTCATTACTTGTAGTCTTATTTGCTATAACTTTTGTATGTTGGTCTTTATACTCCAAATTTACAGGATATTCCGTTTTATCAACTAAGTACCCAACAGAAGCTTTATCTTCTTTTACTATATATTTTCCAAGAGGTAAATCTTCAACAGGTGTTGTGTTACCAAACTTATCCATTGTTCTTGTTGCTACTAAATCCCCTTTTGAATAGAATTTTTTACTTTTAGCAACATTATATATATCCTCATTTGCAAATACTTTATATACTGCATTTTCTAGTGTAGCATCTCCTTGTGCCATACTTCCTGTTTCACTATCTTTTTTGATTATTTCAATAGAACCTTTTGGCTCTGTATCAACAACACCTTCAATTTTTAGTTCTACAACAGGTGTAGTAGAATTTACATATTGAATATTAGCATTAAATATTGTTTCGTTTAACAAATAACCTTTTGGAGCTTGTGTTTCATAAACTATATATTTTCCTAAAGGCAAATCACTTAATGTTGCAACTCCATCTGAATTAGATGTTATTTTAGCAACTACTTGTCCGTAAGAATAAAACTTTTTGCTTTTTGCTACATTGTAAATATCTTCGTTTGCTTTAACTTCAAATTCTGCTCCAGCAATTTTATCGTTATTTGTGCTTACTTTATAAATCTTTATTTGTCCAGTAGGCTCGTTGTTTTTAAATGTTACACTTGCTGTTTGACCACCTGCTACATCCACTCTTTGAACACTTGTGTCTAATAAATAACCACTAGCAACTGATTTTTCTTTTACATAGTATGTACCAGGTTTTAATTTTTCAATTAGTATTTTACCTTCATTATTTGTTGTTGCAGTTTTTACTAAATCAGTACATTCTGCATTTTTATATAAATCAAAAACGCAATCTGAAACTGCATTTCCCATATTATTTGTTTTTCTAATCTCTATTTTTCCACTTTCAACATGTACTGAAACACTAAATGCTGATGGATCAACATAGTTAGAAAATATTAAATTTTGAACACTACCTGAAGTAAATGTAAAGTACATATAGTTAGACATAGTAGCACTATTATAAGCACTTCCATTTGGCATTAATTGATATAGCCCATATTCTCTTGAATTAAATGTTACATTTTCTACATTACAATTATCAGATATTGTTATTACTAAATCATTACTTCCTTGTGTATGGCTAAATGTTACTCCATCTTTTGATTGTGAAAATGATTGATATGCTGATAATTTTCCATTATTATCTGTTATCACTTTTCTATCTCCAATAGCAACACTTTGTGTTGAACCATTAAAAGATGTATTTCCATGATACTGATTATAATATCCTTCAGCTTCTGCTACCCAATTAGCATAGTGTCCTGATGACATGAAATTTCCATTCCATGAATCTCTTGGGAATGCATCAAATGAACTATTTATATTGTTATGTATATACTCCCATACATATTGTTGAGTACAACATGCTGCTCTATATGCTTCATCTGATGATGGTAACCCTAAACCATATTTCATAGTATAACCAAAATATATCATTTCAGCTATTTTCTCGTATTGTGGTAAGTTTTGTTTATATTGAACATAAAAATCTCCGTTGAAAGTATATTCACTTCCGTTAGGAGATTTTACACCCTTTTGACAACAAAAAGCTATATAAGTTTGACCATCATAAGTAGCATAATGTAATTCGTGTCCTACTTTTGCTAAACTTCCTGATATTACACCAAATTGTGCATTTGAATTCATATCAGTAATAAATGCTGCAAAAGTATTAATTGGCAAAGATGTTAATAGCAATAATGCTAAACATATAATTGCCATAAATTTCTTTGTTTTACTTTTCATATTTTTATCATCCTTTCATAAAAAATAAGCCTTAACTAAAAAATTAAAGCTTATAAATATAATTTATTTAATTTAATTTTATTTTATTGCCCAGAAATAGTATTTTCCACACAAACATTGACTTATTTTGTATTGAACAGAAGGCCATCCTTTTGTATAATTTTCAAAAGCAATTTGAGCTTCATTCCAACTCGAATAATATCCATGTTCATTTGCCCCATCTCCTGCAATATGGTGAGTTCCACCCTCTGCACACCAATAAGCTAAATCACTTGGTGTAGGCTCTTTTGTAACTTTATCTTTACTTTTTTTCTCTTCTTGTACTCTTGTTCCATTCGTATCTTCATCGTTATTTTCTCTATTATCATTTGCATTATTTTCCAATACCGTATTAGACATTTGTTCTTTTTTTATAACATCATTTTCAATAGTTTTAGATTCTTCATTTTTATTAGTATTTTTTGCTATATTCTCTTGTCTAATAGTTTGATTTTTCTTTGGTTCTTCTTGAATACTTGTATTATTAACTTTTACAATATCCGCTTCTAAATGTGTTTTTTCTTCAATCTCTTGTTCTTCTGTATTGTTTTCAACAACAATCACTTCAATATCTTCTTTTTCTTCGTCATCAATATTATTTATTTCAGTTACAATCTCTTTCTCATTTTCTATTTTACTAAAACTTAATGTCTTTGATTTTATAATCATCATATTCACAAATAATGCCACTATTAAGGCTATAATTATTAAAACTAATATCTTTTTACTTTTCATTACTACCATCTCCTTATAGCTTAATTATATGCTTTTTAGAGATAAAGACAAATGTATAAATTATTATAATATTATTAAATATATTTTATATAATAATTCTCTTTTAGTTTGTAATATAGTATGTATTTAAAAGGGATTGTAAGGGAAAACTTTGTAAAGTGTTCACACAAACAAATATAACTAAATATATCTAATTTTGTTCACACACTATCTGGAATTTCTTTCTTGTTTTATTCGTTCTCGCCTAATATAATCTTGCACACATTGAATAATAAAATCTTCAACATTTCCAGATTCTTTAACTCTACTTGGAATATATTTTTCTATTTTTTCATTGTGTATCTTTATATATTCTTTTTGATTAGGCTTTTCCTGTTGTAGTATTTCTTCTATTTTTTCTTCTGTTAGGTTTCCTTCTTGTTCTAATTTCTTTAATCTTATTGCTTGACTTAAAGAAGGTGTTACCTCATCAAATTCAAATATATTTTCTACAACATATTGATTTTCTTCACTTAAATATGATAATTCTACTGCTGGTCTAAAAGCTATTCTTTTGTTATCAACTTGTTCTAATAACTCTGGTATTAAATAAGTAAGTCGAATATATCTCTGTATAGTTCTTGCACTTTCTCCAACTTCTTCTCCCATTCTTTCTGCACTTTTTAACTTGTCGCCCAATGGTCGCGAAGTTATATCTTCTTCTAAATCAACTCTTTTCCCCTGATGTTTCATAGCTTCAAGTTTCATTTTATATGCAAATGCTTTTTCACTAGGCAATATTTCTTCTCTTTGAATATTACTATCTACCATAAGAATTGTTGCCTCATCATCAGTTAATTCTTTAACAATACATTTTATTTTATCTATTCCTGCAAGTTCACACGCTCTTTTTCTTCTATGTCCAGAAATCATTTGATAATTTCCTTCTCCTCGTTTTCTTACTATAACAGGTAATAAAACTCCATGTTCTTTTACACTTTTAACCATTTCTTCCATTTTATCATCATCTATAACTCTAAAAGGGTGGTCTGGAAATTCTCCTATTTTATATAGTTCTATTTCCTTTACCTCATCAACAACTGGATTATCTCTTTGTTCTTGACTTGTGAATAAATCATCTAACTTTGGAAGTACCATCTTTTTGTCTTGTTCTTTCATTTTCTAATACCTCCTTTGCTAAATTATTGTATGCGTTTGCAACAGGACTATTTTTATCAAACTCAAATATACTCTTTCCTGTTGATGTTGATTTTGCTGTATTTATTGCTTTGGGTATTTCAGCACCATATATTTTCACATATTGTCCATAATTATCGATTAAAGTATCTCTTACATCTTTTGATAAATTTGTTCTTTTATCTACTAATGTAAGTAATACTCCACCTATTTTCAAATTTGGATTTATTTGTTTCTGCACTCTCGTAACTGTCTTTAATAAATGTCCCATTCCTTTTGCAGCCAGATATTCTCCCTGTACTGGAATTATTATCTTATCACTACAAGCCAGAGCATTTATTGTTATCATTCCAAGAGATGGCATACAATCTATCAATACATAATCATAGTTATCTTTAATACCTCTTATAGAATTTTTAAGCGTGAACTCTCTGCTCATTGCATTAACTAATGAAAACTCTATTGCTGATAAATCTAAATTTGCAGGAATTAAATCTACTCCTTCTTTATGATGAAGAATAGCATTTTCTGCATTTATTTCATTATCACATATAGTATCAGACATTAATGTTCCAATAGTATTCTGCAATTCATCTTGATTATAGTAACCCATACAAGTAGTTAAATCTCCGTTGTGGATCTGCATCAATTAGTAATACTCTTTTTCCTTGTTTACTAAGTGCAACTCCTAAACTAAATGTAGTTGTTGTTTTTCCAACTCCACCTTTTTGATTTGCTATTGCAATTATCTGACACTTTCCCATTCTTGCTCCTTTCCTCAAAAAAAGAGCTAACTCCTAAAAGCTAACTCTTGTCTTGAATATTTATTCCTCTGTTATTTCTTTATCATCTTGTAAATGAGTAGAAACATATATAAACTCCTCATCATCTGCTAATTTACCAAATAAATTGTTAAGTCCTGCAATAAAAGGTTTTATATCTTCTTGAACATTATAACTATATGAATAATTCAAATAGTATTCATTTAAATTATCATATAAAGGTACAATATTTACTAATCCTGGTCTTATCTTTTTTCTTAATATTACCCAATTAGGTATATCGTCTTTTATAATATTAACAATTTTATCTTCAGAAATTAACATTCTCATAATTCCATTCATTATATCTGAAAAGTCTTTTTCTTCATCACAAAATATTTTATTCATCATAGCACTCATTGACCTTACAAAATCTGATAAGTAATCATCTTTTATACAAGCAAAGCAATCATTTTCTATTTCATCTAAATACCCTATTGCTGTTAAACACTCATAATAATTTGATGCCATAATATAATAAAATTGTTCAAATTCTTTCTTTAAGTTTCTTGAGTTCATCTTCTTTATATAAATACCTGTCTCCTTTCTTATAATCTCTTTAATCTTTTCTGTTTCTTTTTTAATTTTTTCATTATTTTTTGGTTTGTTGTTTTCATTTTTTTTCATTTTCTTTTTACTCCTTCCTTTTTGAAGGCAAAATAAAAAATCTAATATTTCTATTAGATTTCTTATATATGTTAGATATTATTTCAATAACTATAATATTTTATTTTTTCTTTAAATCTTTTGAATAATATATTAAATCAGTACAAGTTAATTCTCCATCTTTTATTTCTTCTTTATAATTATCTATAAAGAAATTTTTAATTGTTTTCTCATATTTATCAAATCCCTGCTTAACATAGAAAGGAATATTATTCTCTGTTGTTCCTACCAACATTCTGTCATATTTCTGTTTATAATTACCACATAATGATTTTAAAAGTGTTTTTGCATAACCTTTATTTCTAAAATTTTCTTTTGTAACTATGTTTTTTAATTCTAATGTTTTTCTATCAATGTGCAAAATAACTGCAATAGAAATTAACTCATCTTCTTTTTTTAATGCATATACATCAGAATCGTTCAAATACTTATGTATCATGTCTTTTGAAGGATCTGCCTCTAAAAGTAAATCAATATAATCTTCTTTATTTTCTATTTTTTTAACCTGCATTCTAGGTTCTTTTGGTATCTCGTAACCATTGGTATTACTGGTTTGTATAGGATTGCGGTTATAATATCTCATCTCCTCTGAAAA
>CAMCQH010000045.1 GCA_945877035.1 uncultured Clostridium sp.
GAACCCATGATTCCACCTTGAGAGGGTGGCGTCTTAACCGCTTGACCAAGGGGCCTTGATTTAGCTTAGATATTTATATCATTTTTTCTTTATTTAGTCAAGCGATTTTTTCAATATTTCTTTAAGTCTGTCATTTTGTTTTGTTAAATATAAGTACCCTATTAATGCTTCAAAAGCTGTTGCATACATATAATCTTGAACATTTGCATTTTTAGGTAAATGGTGATTTTCCGCATTTCTCCCTCTTCTAACAATATCTTTTTCTTTTTCAGTTAGTTCTTCATATATTTTATTTAACGTTTTTGCTTGCGCTTTTGCTTTAACATGTTTTATTGCTTCTATATGTAATGCATGTGGTTTTAGTTTTGTTTCATTTACTAGTTTTGTTCTTATGTATAATTCGTATACACAGTCACCTACATATGCCCAGGTTAGTGGTGGCATTAAATTTACTTCTTGTTCATCTTTTTTTATTTTTATAAAATCATTCAATTTTTTTCTCCTTATTCTCCTCTAAAGATCTGTCCCAATTGGACAAAATGTCCAAAAAGAAACGTCCCCTTTGGACATTACCCTTTGGGACACTCAATTGTTATTTTCCCTAATTTTCCATTCTTAAATTCATCTAATATTGTTCTTGCTGTTTTTTCTTCATCAACTCTTCCACCAGACATTATACATCCTCTTTTTTTGCCTATTCCAAGCATTATTTCATATATATTATTATTTTCTGGTTGGTTTTGTGCAAGGGTTTCTTCTATATATTTTTCATCTAATTTATATCTTTCACACAAGTTTTTTCTATAGTTTTCTAGTAAAAACTTTGTTAAATGATATGCTATTTCTAATTTATCTAAAATTTCTTCTTTTATCGTTCCTGTAAAACATAAGTTTAATGCTACTTCTTCACTTTCAAATTTTGGCCATAATACTCCTGGCGTGTCTAATAATTCAATTTTTTCATTTATTCTAATCCATTGTTTTTGCTTTGTTACACCTGGTTTATTTCCTACTCCTGCAGTTGATTTTTTTGCAATTCTGTTTATAAATGATGATTTTCCTACATTTGGTATTCCTAGTATCATTGCTCTTATTTTTCTTCCAGTTCTTCCTTTTTCAGCTTGAGCTTCTAAATCTACTTGCATTATTTTTTCTATTTTTCTAATACATTCATCTATTCCTCTTCCTGAATTAGAATCTGTTAAAACTGCTGGTATTCCTTTTTTATTGAAATATTCTATCCATAACTTATTTTGTCTGTCATCTGCCAAATCACATTTATTTAAAACTATTATTTTCTTTTTGTTTTTTGTTATTTCTGCTATATTAGGATTTTGGCTTGATATTGGTATTCGTGCATCTAATAGTTCTATTACTATGTCTACTAATTTTAGGTCTTGTATTATTTGCTTTTTGGTTTTTGCCATATGGCCTGGATACCAGTTAATCGAAGTCTTAGAAAAACTTTTTTCTTCACTACTCATTTTTATCACTCCATTTTACTTTATTTTATTAAACCACCGTTACATTTTAACTCATAGATTTTCACATTATTTTTATAAATTGTTTCAATACCATTAAAACAATTTATATCACCACTTACTTTAAAGGTGTATTTGTATTCTCCATTAACAAATTCTTTAGGGCCTCTTACAGGAATTATAGTTTTATCTTCACCAACCTTCATTAATGCTGGACGTAAAGCATTATCCATTGCTTCTTCTCCCAATGTTTCATCTAAAGTAACTCCGTAATAATTCATAGCCCAATAAGTTTGGTTATCTATATAAACAACTTCTTCACCAATAAATTTAGTACCACCAAAGTATGTATCGTGGTAAAGCATGTTATTTTTTTGATACTCATAATCTTTAGAATTTAATCTTGAACTATCTATCCTTTCAACCAAGCTATTAGCATATGTCTGTTTCTTAGCTTCAATTAGGAAATCCTCTATATTAATCATTCTTTATCCCTTCTTTCTTTTTTTCTACTAACTCTTTATGGTAAAAATAATTTATATATTTTATATCATTTTCTTCACAATAATCGTTTATTTTATTTGCCAACTCTCTCCAATAATCGTTATTTTTCTTTTCGTATATATCGACATATTTAAGATATAATCCATTATAATTTTTTTTAATATAATCCAAAATATCCTTTTTATAATTTCCTCTCAAATTAAGATTTTCAAACCAATATTCATTTACATATTCTTTTGATTCTTCTATTATTTCTTTCCATTCAGTTATATACGGAAAAATTGGAGACATAAATAAAACTGTATAAACCCCATTTTTGTGCAATTCTTTAAGTGTTTCTAATCTTTCTTTTATAGAACTCGCATTATCCATATCATTTTTAAATTTTTCATTTAAAGTATTAACAGACATACTAACTGTTACATTTTTTATTTGCTTTAATAAATCAATATCTCTTAAAATTAATTTTGATTTTGTAGATATTGATAGATTGCAATCAGAATATACTAATTGTTCTAAAATATTCCTAGTAACTAGATATTTTTCTTCAAATTCGTTGTAACAATCAGTAACTGACGATAAAAATACATTTTTACCTGAAATCTTTTTTAAATTAATTTTTTTATCACATTTTTTAACATCAACAAATTCTCCCCAATTTTCTTTATGTCCAGTAAATCTTTTCATAAAAGAAGCATAGCAATACTTGCATCCGTGAGGGCAACCAACATATGGGTTAATTACATAATCACTAGATGGCAAATTAGATTTTGTTAAATATTCATTAACTTTTATCTCATTAATTTTCATAAGTCTACTACCTCTTATTTATTTATTTATTTATTATTATTTATTTACTATTACTACATTCCATTTCTTTGAAAGTATTGTTTCTTTATTATTTATTTTTTTCTTGCAATATCTTTTATTTCTTTAATATAATCTTTATTTTCTATCTCTTCCACTAATAAATCAAAATCCAAGTTATATAATTTTAAATCTACATCGTTCTATAATTATTTTTATCTGCTCTATCATCTAATTTTCTATCAAATTCTTCATTTTGATAAAACCAATCTGTCTTCTTATCTTTTGGATTATTTTTTCTATTCTTATCTAATAATAAATCAATTAATACCGCTAATGGTAATATTATACCTAACATAGAAAACATAAATTGCATACTTTGGCCTAAAGTTAAAGGATCATTATTTGCCATAATGCTTAACTTGTTTGTTATATCTCCTCCAAAATATATTGCATGTAGTGTAAGATATAATAAGCTACCTATTAACTTTCTTTTTACAACTAATACTAAACACAATAAAGTTGCAAATAATATTGCAATTTCGAATGTTTCGTTCATTGGTACCATTCCCATAAAATCTTTTCCAAATTGTGACATTAGTGTAATGATTATTCTTACTATCCAAAATATTATCATAAACATTACTAATAAATATGTAGAAAATTTTTTCATATATTTTTTCCTCCTCGATACAAGAGAAGGGACGAATTATCTCCGCCCCTATCTCCACTCTTGTTTTAAATAATTAATCTACAAAATCAAAATCATCTTTAAATCTTTCTTTGAATATTTCAAATACTTTATTTAGTGTTTCTTCATCTTCTACACTTACATATGATTCTTCTTCTGATTCTTCATCATCATTATCTTCTACTTTTAATATTACTACTTCACCTTCATCTTCTTCACCTTCATCTGTTACTGGTAGTAATACTACGTATTCTTCATCATCTAGTTCTACTAAATCTAAAAATTCGAATTTTACTTCGTTTCCATCTTCATCATTTAATATTACTATGTTATCTAATTCTTCTCCTTCATAATTTTCATCCATATTAAAATTCTCCCTTCGTTTTTTATTATAAAATAATTATTTTTAATTTATTATTTTATAAATTATTTTTATATTTAATTAAATTAAATATCGTATTTATGATATCGTATTTTCTATTTTTTTGCAATATTTTTTCAAAAATTATTTATTCTTATTTATATATGTTTCTAAAATATATACTGCAGATATAGTATCTACAATATCACGTTTTTTATTCTTATTTACATCTAAAAAGTTCATAGTCTTATGAGCTGCAACAGTTGTTAATCTTTCATCTATTGTCTCAATTTTTATTTTATTATATTTACATTTTAATTTGTGAATAAATTGTTCTGTAACTTCTGCTCTAACTGTTTTTTCACCCTTTAAATTTAATGGCATTCCTACAACAATTGTATCTATTTCGTATTCAGAGAAAATTTCATCTAATCTTTTTAAAACAATTTTATCTGAACCTTTTCTTTGTATTGTTTCTAATCCTTGAACTGTTATATTTAATGGATCTGTAATTGCTACACCAACTCTAGCGTCTCCATAATCTATTCCTAATTTTCTCACTTTTAACTTTTTTCCTTTCTCAAGGCATGACTCGTTTTGGAAAGATTTTAAATCTTAGTCCTCTAATCCAAGTCCTATATAATTTTTTACCATTTTTTCTAGTAATTCGTCTCTTTCTATTGTTCTTATTTTATTTCTTGCATCATTGTAACTTGTTATATAAGTAGGATCTCCTGATAATATATATCCTACTATTTGGTTTATTGGATTATATCCTTTTTCAGTTAAAGCTTCATATACTTCTTTTAGTATTTCTTTTGTCTTTGTGTTTTCTTCTCTTTCAACTTGAAAGCTCATTGTTTTATCAAAATCCATTGTTTGTACCTCCTTTATTTAGAGGTTGGAGGTTAGAGGTTGGAAGTTGGATATTTAACTTCTAACTTCTAACTTCTAACTTCTAACTTCTTATATATTTGTAATATCACTTTCGTTTATATCAGCGTTGTCCAAATATTCTTCTTGTTTTTTCAATATTTCCTCTAATCCAGTTCCTTTATAATATGTTGATATTGCAAAGTTTAGTCTTGGATATGCTTTTATTTCTTCATCTTCTTCTAAAATTATTTCTGTATTTTCTATTTTTTCTTTTAAATCATTTATGTATTCTGCTACACCATTTATTTCTACACCTGAAAATGCAATAACAAATTTAGGTCCCATATATCTTACAAATACATATTGATCAGATATATTTTCTTTGATGTAATCACTTATTTGTATTATAACTTCATTTCCTAATTCTCTTGAACATTTATGATTTATTTCTTCTAGATTAGTTATTTTAAACATACATATAGTTGATGTTGTATATTGGTCTATAATTTTTCTTCCTTCTCCATATAAATATTCTTCTGAATATAGACCTGAATATAAATCTTTTCTTACTATAGTTTCAAGAGTTTTTTGATGTGTTACTGTTTTTAAAACAGATACTATATTATCTTTTATTACTTCTAAAACAGTTGTATCAACATTGTCAAAATCATGTGGTGTTCCACTTTCTATTATCCAATATCCTATATATACATTATCTATATATAATGGAAAAAATATTGCTGATTTTGCTCTTCCAAATTCCATTTTTTGATATGGTAATCTTTCTTGGTCATTATTTACAGTAACATATTTAGGGGTTGCTTGTGCTATACTATCTTTAAACATATCTACATCTTGAAGTGATTTTAGTGCATCCCAATGTCTTTGGTCTACATTTGAGGCTTTTATTTCATATTCTGCACCATTAAATACAACTATTGTAGAATATTTTATTTCGTATTTTTCTATTAATATTTCATTTATTCTTTTTATTTTTTCATCAACTGTAGATGTTTCTCCAATAGTGCTCATAAAATCTTGTACTACTGATAGATTATTTATTTTTTGATTAATGTTTCTATATGTTTGTATTTTTTTATGTATGTTAAGGTTATATATTATTAGGCCTAACACTACTATTATTAAGATTATAACTATTACTATTAACACTTTTTTACCCCCTACTGTTATTTTTAATATCTATTTTTCATTTGATTAAGTGTTGAATTCATACTTGGTGTAAATCCATTTGATTCTACTCTTGGTGGTACATATGTTGATTTTCCTGAGGTTGATTTTCCAGATACTAATGGATATACCATATTTGCTAATTCATTTAATATTTGTATTATGTTTTTTGGATATCCTTTAGTTGAAACTTCACAATTTATTACATTTTCTAGATATATTGTATATACTTCTTCACTAAATGGTACTGTTATGTATCTTATTGTATTTTTGTCAAATAGTTCTGTCATAAATGACATGGCTGGGTCATTGTAATATGCCATTCCGCCTATTATTGTTTTATCATTTATTCCTCTAATTTTTACAGATTTATTTAATATTACTCTTAATTTGTTTTCGTTTAATATATTTTTTGATTTTAATTCTCTTAAAAATGCTGTTAATGGTTGTATTGTTAATATATCAAAAGATTGTACTAAATAAATTTCCTGTGTTTTTTCAAAGTATTCTAATGGTGTTTCAAAATCACAGTCTATTAGAACTAGTGAATGTTTATTTAATAATGTTTGTAATATTGTTCCTGCATTTTCTATTCCTTCTGTTTCTTCTGGTAATGATGTATATACAGTTAAGTTTTTACTTACTTGTATTCCACTTGCTACACCTTGTAATAAATTGTTTATGCTGTTCATTGCTGTTTTTCTTAATTCTTCTTCATTTTTTGTATAAATATAATATGAGTTTCTGTTTTTAGTTGTGTCTAATATTGCTGTATCTATACCCATTTTAGCTGTTATTTCTGCTAAGTTATTTACTATAAATGATGTTCCGTTTTTACTTGTTCCTATAAAACATGCTACTTTTTTATCTGATGTTAATAGGTTTGATATGTCAACATCTTGATATGATTGATTTATGTTTTGCATACTTGTTTCTGGTTGATATCCAAAATTATTATAACTTGCATTTGTTTGTGGCTCATTTTTTGTTTCAAATTCTGGCAATATTGTATTATTTTCTTCTGTTTCATCTTGGAAACCTGGTAATATTGTGTCTTCTGGCTCATCTTGGAAGCCTGGTAATATTGTTTCTTCTGGCTCATCTTGGAAGCCTGGTAATATTGTTTCGTTTTCTGGTTCTTCTTCAAAACCTGGTAGTACTGTTTCTTCTTGTTCTTCTTGCATACCTGGTAGCATAACATCTTTTAAATCTTCTTCATCTAATCCTGGCAATACCATTTTTTCTTGTTCTTCTGGAACAGTATTTTTTCTAGGTCTTCCTCTTCCTCTTTTTGGTGTGTCTAAATTTTGTTCTGGAATAGGATTTTTTCTAGGTCTTCCTCTTCCTCTTTTTGGTTCTTCAACAGGAACTTTTTCAATTTCTGGTATTTCTTCATTATAAACTTGTTCTGTTACTGGTGTTTCTTCGATAACAACTGGTTCATCTTTTATTTCTTCTGGTTCATATTCAAATTCTTCATCAAACATAGGTCCTGTTTTTCTTATTTCAGTAACTACTTTTTCTTCTTTTACTGGTTCTATTGGTCTTACTGGGTTTGGCGTTTTTGCTAATTTTTTCACACCACTCATATTAACTGATGAAGGTATAACTACTGGTTTTGAAAGTATTTTTTCTCTATTGTTTGTATTTAATAATTTTTCACTAGTTCCTTCTGCTGATGCTTTTTTAACATTTTGGTCTCTTAAATTATTAGATATTCTTCCATTGAAAGCTATTATTTGTTGATATTTCTGTGATTTTTCTTCTAGCACAGCTCTTACATTTAATGGTAAAAACTTAGCTATTACTCTTAATTGTGCATCATTGTATTGTGATGCTATATTATCAAAACTTTCTATATATCTTTGTTCATCTTTTCCAAGTCTTTTATAGTGTGCTAAAATATTTTGTATTTCTACTTCACTTACATCATTCTCATTTTCAGATTGATATGATACATCATCTGAATCAATTTTATAATATACTTTTGCTTCTTTTTTTGATCTTGGTTTATTTAATAATTTACATACATTGTCAACGCTTCTATCATTTCCAAATAATGCATTATAAATTCCTATTCCAAATAATTTTACTAACATTTCTTCGCCTTTTTCTCTTCTGTCTGAACATATTAAAACTATTGGAATATCTTCTCCTCTTAAGTTTGATGCTTCATCACTAATACTATCTAATTTATCAAATATAAATTTATCTATTTGATCATATTGGGTATTTGTAAATGCTTCTAGTTCCTCACTTATTACTATTCTATCATAGCTTTTATCCTTTTGTAATTCTTTTAATATTGCATTAAAGTAATAAACATTTTTATATGAAATTATTTCCTTATAATCTTTTTGATATCTTTTTATTATTGATTCTGATATTTCCTCATTACTCACAGCAAATAAAACTTTCATTGGTTATTTTCCTTTCTTCTCACTTTGTTAATAATAAATTTGATTTATTTTACAAATATTGAGTTTTATATATTTTTATCCTCTTCCAAATTTAACAAACATTGCAAATGCTAATGGTAAAACTTGGCAGATTATTAATATTGTTACAAATGTTACTATTAATCCCATTCCTTTTTCTAGTGTATCTAATTTTCTTATACCT
>CAMCQH010000046.1 GCA_945877035.1 uncultured Clostridium sp.
AATGCTAATAGTATCTAAAAGACCAAAGTTATATCTAACAAATATACTTTGGTCTTTTTTTGTACCCAAAAATAAAAATTAAGGAGGATTTTTGATATGGAAAATAAGAAAAAAGGAAATTTTAAAGTATTTTTAAAGAAAACATTAAAAAGAGGAGCAATAATTATAGGTTATGTTATTGCTTTAAATGTAGCTGGGCAAATTCACTCATTTGCAGCAGATGACCCAATAGCTATTGTTGATAATTTATCTAATTTTATATTTGGATTAATAAGAGCAGTTGGAATGATTATATTAGGATTTGGAATTGTTCAAGTAGGTATGAGTTTAAAATCTCATGATCCAACACAAAGAGCAAACGGAATAATGACTTTAGCAGGTGGAGTTGTAATTACATTTGCAAAAGAGATTTTAAATATTATTACAGGTGGATAAAGATTAAGGCAGTTTCATCTGCCTTAATAAATTAATTTTAGAATGGAGGTGCTAGATGTGAATTGGATTGTAGGAAATTTACAGAATGCATTAGATACATGGAATGGTAAATTATCAGAAATTTATATGTTAGTCACACAAAGTCCAGCAGATTTCAAAGGTGGAGCAATATGGAATATTATTTTAAATATAAATGGAGCTTTACAAGCAATAGGTTTAGCATTACTTGTTTTATTTTTTGTTGTTGGAGTAGCAAGAACTTGTACTAATTTTTCAGAATTAAAAAGACCAGAACAAGCATTAAAACTATTTTTAAGATTTGCAATAGCAAAAGGAATTGTTACTTATGGATTGGAACTAATGTTAGCAGTATTCAAAATAATACAGGGAATAGTAACAACAATTATGGCGAAAAGTTCATTTCAAGCAAGTGCTATGACCCTGCCACAATCGATTATTGATGCAATCAATAAATGTGGATTTTTTGAGAGTATTCCTTTATGGGCAGTTACATTATTAGGTGGACTTTTTGTAACAGTATTATCGTTCATTTTAATTCTAACGGTATATGGAAGATTTTTTAAATTATATATGTACACAGCAATAGCTCCAATACCATTATCATCTTTTGCAGGAGAAGGAACACAAAATATAGGAAAGAGCTTTTTAAAGAGTTATATAGCAGTTTGTTTAGAGGGTGCAATTATAGTTTTAGCTTGTGTAATCTTTTCTGCATTTGTAACAACCTCGCCGAGTGTTGATACTGGTGCTGCAACAGTTACTATGGTATGGAAATATGTTGGAGAGTTAATATTTAATATGTTAGTTCTGGTAGGAACTATTAGAATGTCAGATAGAATTGTTAGAGAAATGATGGGATTATAGGAGGAATGCCTTATGAGTGAAACAAGACAATTAGAAAATGCTTATGTAATCGATGTTGGATATAGAAAAGAACAACCTATTGCTTTAGTAAAAATGAATAATGAATATGTTATAGGTTTTGGATATGAAATTAAAGACAACAAGATTGATTGGCAATATGGTTATTATTATTTGACAGATTTTGAAAAAGCAAAAACGGATTTTAAAAGAGTTTTAGCAGGAGAAAATTTGGCAGATACATTTAGCGAGAAGGAGGAAAATAAAATTATGGAAGATTATCAATTTTATAGTGTTGAAGAAGTTATGAAAATTTTAAAAGATAAGGAAAAATTATTATATGTTGATGATGGATGTGATGAGGTGGTAATTAAGTTTGAAGATTTACCAGATGTTATAGTTGATATAAATACAAAAAGTGGAATGACGGATTTGAAAATATATGATTACCAAAATCCATCAATGACACCACTTGCAACTACAATGGGAATATTTTTAGATAAGTGTAATCCTGATTTAAGAGAAAAAATTATTGATAGATTTGTAAAATTACAACAAGGAGAGATTGAAGTCAAAGATTACAAAATGATAGATGAATACATACTCGAAGAAGCAAGAGATAAGTTGGAACAAGAGAAAAAAACAAAAGCAAAAAGAAATAAGGAGGCAAGATAGATGGAAGTTAAAATAAACAAAGATATTAGAGAATTTAGTGAGAGTATATTTTTTGGATTGTCTTTAAGGCAGTTCATTTTTTCTGTAATAGCTTGTATTGTTGCAGTTGTTTTATATTTTGTACTCAAACCATATTTAGGGCTAGAAACTTTATCGTGGGTTTGCATACTAGGTGCTGCACCTTTTGCTGTACTTGGATTTGTTAAATATAACGGAATGACGGCAGAAAAGTTTATTGTTGCAGTAATAAAATCAGAGTTTTTGACACCTAAAAAATTAACATTTAAAGCAACAAATATATATGCCCAAAACTTTAAACCAACTATTGATAAAAAGTTAAAACAAAGTTTGCTAAAACCACAGAAAAAGAAGAAAGAAAAGAAAGATAAAAAGAAGAAAAAGGAGGTAAAAAATAATGAGAACTCTTAATAAGATTTTTAAATTAGATAAAGAAAAATTCAAAATACCGAGATGTGTTCAGGATATTATTCCGATAAAAGCAATATGGGAAGATGGAATTTTTCAAGTAAGTAAAAATAAATTTTCAAAATCATTTAAGTTTATGGATATTAATTATGCAGTTGCTAGTAAAGAAGATAAAGAAGCAATGTTTTTAGATTATTCTGATTTATTAAATTCATTAGATGTTGGAGCAATAACTAAAATTACAATAAATAATAGAAGAATAAATAAATTAGATTTTGAAAAAACAATATTACTAGATGAAAGTAATGATGAACTTAATGATTATAGAAAAGAATATAACAAAATGCTTATATCTCAAGCAAAAAATGCAAATGAGATAGTGCAAGAAAAGATAATAACAATATCTGTTTATAAGAAAAATGTCGAAGAAGCTCGAAATTATTTTAATAGAGCAGGTAGTGAATTGATAAGTAGATTCAATACATTAGGCTCAAAATGTGTTGAATTAGACGCAAAAGAAAGATTAAGAATAGCACATGATTTTTATAGAACAGGAGAAGAAACCTCATTTAGATTTGATATACACGAAACAATGAAGAAAGGTCATAATTTTAAAGATTTTATTTGCCCTGATACAGTAGAACTTGAAAGAGATTACTTTAAAATGGGAGATAGATATGGGAGAGTATTATTCTTAAAGGAATATTCTAGTTATATCAACGATGATATGGTAACAGAACTTACAGACTTAAATAAAAATATGATGTTATCAATAGATGTTATTCCAATTCCGATGGACGAGGCAGTAAAAGAGGCAGAAAATCGTAGATTAGGTGTAGAAACGAACATTACAAACTGGCAGAGAAAACAGAATGCTCAAAACAATTATTCTGCAATAATACCTTATGATATGGAACAACAGAGAAATGACTCAAAAGAAATGTTAGATGACTTGACTATTCGTGACCAAAGAATGTTTTTAGGAGTTATTACAATGGTAATAACAGAAGAATCAAAAGAAAAATTAGAAAGTGTGACAGATGCAATTTTAAAAATAGCTAGTAAAAATCTATGTCAGCTTGGAATATTAAGATTTCAACAATTAGATGGACTTAACACAGTATTACCGTTTGGAGTTAGAAAAATAGATGCAGTAAGAACTTTAACTACTGAAAGTTTAGCAGTATTTATGCCATTCAAAGTGCAAGAAATTAGGCACGAGAATGGTATTTTTTATGGTCAAAATGCTATTAGTAAAAATATGATTATTGCAGATAGAAGACAACTTTTAAATGGAAATTCATTCATTTTAGGAGTATCTGGTAGTGGTAAATCATTTGCAGGTAAACAAGAAATAACATCAATTAGATTAAGAGATCCAAATGCAGATATTATTTTAATAGACCCAGAATCCGAATATGCACCACTTGTTAAATCTTTAGGTGGAGAGGTTATTAAAATATCAGCAGTAAGTAATAATCACATAAATGCAATGGATATGAACTCTCAATATGGAGATGGAGCAAATCCAGTAATATTAAAATCTGAATTTATATTATCTTTGTGTGAACAACTAATTGGTAGTGGAAATCTCGGACCGAAACAAAAGTCAATAATTGATAGATGTACTGCTAATGTTTATAGAGTATTCCAACAAGGCAATTATCAGGGAATACCACCAACTTTGCAAGATTTTAGGGAAGAACTATTGAAACAACCAGAAGATGAGGCAAAAGAAATAGCACTTGCAATAGAATTATTTACAAATGGTTCTTTAAATACATTCGCTATGAACACTAATGTAAATACATCTAATAGTTTGATATGCTATGATATTTTAGAGCTAGGAAAACAATTACAACCAATAGGAATGTTAGTAGTATTGGATTCTATATTGAATAGAATTACTGCTAATAGAACAAAAGGAAAGAATACATATATTTTTATTGATGAAATATATTTATTATTTCAATATGAATATTCTGCAAATTTCTTATTTACACTTTGGAAAAGGGTTAGAAAATATGGAGCTTTCTGTACAGGTATAACACAAAATGTTGAAGACTTATTACAAAGTCATACTGCTAGAACTATGCTTGCAAACTCTGAATTTATAATAATGCTTAATCAAGCAAGTACAGATAGAATTGAACTTGCAAAATTATTAAATATATCAGATTTACAGATGAGCTTTATAACAAATGTAGGAGCAGGAGAAGGACTTATAAAAGTAGGTTCATCATTAGTTCCTTTTGTTAATAAATTTCCAAAGAATACAGAACTATATAGGCTGATGACAACTAAACCAGGAGAATCTTAATGAATAAAGTATATAGTTTAATTTTAATACTACTAATAGTTATTTTAGCTATTAGTAGTTATTTTTTTATAAAAGAAATTGCAGAAAATAAGAAAGAAAATGAATTGTTTGAAGAATTGCAGGAAGTAGTGCAGGAAGAAGAAAAAACGACCGCCCAAAATCAAATTACAGACAATTTAAAAAATGAAACAAGTAATTTATCATCTAAAAATGTTGGAAATTACAATTTAGAAAGCATTTCCAAAATAAATGCAGACATAATTGGGTGGCTTAAAATTGATGGAACAAATATAAATTATCCTGTTATGCAAAATGGAGATTTCTATCTTCATAGAAATGTTTATAAAAATTATTCAAGTAGTGGAACTCCATATTTAGCAGAGCATTGTAATTTGAAAACAAGTGATAACTTAATTATATATGGTCATCACATGAAGAATAGTACAATGTTTTCTAATTTAGATAATTACAAGAATTATAATTATTATAAGAACCACAAATATATTAAGTTTTATACATTAGAAGATAATAAAACTATTAAAAATGATTATGAAATAGTATTTGCATTTAAAACAGTTGCTTATTCTGATAAAGGCTTTAAATATTATAATTATACAAAGTTTTATGATGAAAATGATTTTAATTCATTTGTAGAAAAATGTCGAAATTATGAGTTTTACAATACAAATGTCAAAGTGAATTATGGAGATAAGCTAATTACATTATCTACTTGTGAATATTCACAAAAAAATGGAAGAATGGTAATTATAGCGAAGAAAATATAAAAGTCTGGAGGTGGTATAAATGCCAGATATAAAGTTAAAAGAAAAAAGTATAATAAAACAATTAGATAAAAAAGTAGTACAAACACAAAACTTTAAAAACAATTTAGTAACTACAAAAGAACGATTAAATGAATTTACATCAAAAGAAGAAAATACTTCAGCAGAAAATTATGCAAGTAATCATATTCAAAATGATATAAGTTATCTATCAAGAAAAGGTGCAACAAAGAGTAATGAAATAGGGAAAAAATCATTAGAAAATACAAAACAGAATATCATAAAAAGTAAAGAAAAAATATCAAACATTAAATCTAAAATAAAACAGAAGAAAGCACAGCAAATTAAAAATGCAGTAAAAAAACGAACAATAAAAAATGGAACTCAAAAAAGTATTAAATATGCAAAAAATGGAGCTAAACTTACTAAAAAAGGAATAAAAACATCTGAACAAGTTGCTAAAAATAGTGCAAAAGTGGCAAAACAAAGTGTTAAAGCAAGTAAAAGAGCAATAATGATTGCTAAAAGAACAGCACAATTAACTATAAAAGCAGTTAAGGTAACTGTGAAAGCAACAATAGCAACAATAAAAGCAATAATTGCTGCAACAAAAGCTATTATTTCTGCAATAGTTGCAGGAGGTTGGGTGGCAGTTGTAATTATTTTAGTAATAGCTTTAATTGGTGGATTTGTAGCTGCAATTTTTAATAGTAACGGAGATGCAGATTATGATACCTCACAAATTCCTAATAGTGAAATAGTATTAGTTGCAAAAGCACAGATAGGAAATGAGGGAGGAGATAAATTTTGGAAATGGTATGGATTTGAAGAACATGTGCATTGGTGTGCCTGTTTTGTGAGTTGGTGTGCAAACGAATGTGGTTACATAGATAAAGGTATTATTCCTAAATTTGCAGGTTGTGTTAATGGAATAGATTGGTTTAAAGAAAAAAATCAATGGCACGATAGAGGAGAAAGCTATTATCCAATAGTTGGAGATATAATTTTTTTCGATTGGAAAGATGAAAATGGTAATCAAGATGGGACAAGCGACCATGTTGGAATTGTAACAAGAACAGATATTACAAATAGAAACATTTATACAATAGAAGGAAACACAAGTAACAAATGTGCTGAAAGAATGTACTCTTTTGATGATGTTCAAGTTATGGGGTATGGTAGTCCTAAATATGAATAAAAATAGTATCAAGTAAGGTATATAAAACTTTGCTTGATACTATTTATTTTTTTGCTTTTTTATGATACAATGCAAAAAATCAAGGAGGAATATATGTTAGATAATATAGAAGTTTTATATCATAGCAGTATAAGAATTAACAAAGAAAAAATAATTTATATAGATCCATTTAAAATAGATAGAAATTTTAATGATGCAGATATTATTTTTATAACACACGACCACTATGACCATTATTCTGAAGAAGATATAGAGAAGGTTATAAATGAAAACACAACTATTATAATACCAGAAGAATTATTAACAAAACTGTTAAGAAAAGGCATAAATAAAAATGCAATTATTACAGTAGAGCCAAACAAAGAATATGTGGTAGAAGGAATTAAATTTAAAACAATACCAGCATATAATACAAACAAAACATTCCATCCAAAAGGAAACGATTGGGTTGGCTACATTATTACAATAAATAATATTAGATATTATATTGCAGGAGATACAGACATTACAGAAGAAAATAAAAAAGTAAAATGTGATGTTGCTTTTGTTCCAGTTGGAGGAACATATACAATGGATTTCAAAGAGGCAGCACAATTAATCAACGAAATACAACCTAAAATAGCAATCCCAATTCATTATGGTAGTGTAGTTGGAACAAACCAAGATGCTACAGATTTTGTGAAATTATTGCATCCAAGTATAAAAGGTATAATTTTAATGAAACAATAAATGAAAGAAGGAATGAACAATGCAATTTTCCAATAAAGATATACAACTATTTAATGAAGCAGGAATAAATGTAGAAAATAAGAATTATACAAATGATGAAGTAGAAAGATTTAAAATAAAAGTTACAGATTTTATAATGAGTCAAAGCACAAAAGATATAGAAAAATATAGTAAGAAATTTAGTAGTTTATTATAAGGGATTAGATATGAATAAAGAAGAAATA
The DNA here is from genome assembly GCA_945877035.1 of uncultured Clostridium sp. Taxonomy (GTDB): domain Bacteria; phylum Bacillota; class Clostridia; order TANB77; family CAG-508; genus CAG-269. Next base: position 7,672 of record CAMCQH010000046.1, read on the forward strand.
ATAGAATATTGTTTAACATTAGAAAATACATTTAAAGATTGTCCATTTCCAGATGATTTTGAATCTGTTACAATGAAACATTGCAAGAATAAAAAGTGGTTTGCACTAATTATGAATGTCAATAATAAGTTATATCTTAATGTAAAAACAGATCCAAACTATTCTGATATATTAAGAAATACTTATGATTATATAATACCTGCATATCACATGAATAAGGAACATTGGAATACAATTATTGTAGATGAAAAAGTGGACAAGACATTAGTAAAAGAAATGATAGAACAAAGTTATCAATTAACAAAGTAAAAAGAAAATAGTAAGTTGTCAAGGAGAAATATAGTTATGGAATTTAGCAAAAAAATACAA
>CAMCQH010000047.1 GCA_945877035.1 uncultured Clostridium sp.
CCAATTATACTTTGCTTTATAAATTATTTTTGCAAAAAACCGAAACTTAAATTTTATCATTTAATACAAAAAAACCAACTCCTACTTTTTGTATTTGTTGGTTTTTATTTTTATTCTTATTTATTTTTAAAGAATATTACATTAATTTTATTTTATGTATTTTTTGTTTAGTCCAGTTATTTCTGCAATTTCTTCTACTGTGAATTTTTTCTTTAACAATTTTTTAGCTATTTCTATTTTTTCCTCTATTTTGCCTTCTCTTTTTCCTTCTCTCCTACCATTACTAAATATCATTTTATTTTCTTCTTCAATTGTTGCTAATGATGTTAACATACCTTCATCAACTCCTTTTAATTTTTCTATTATTTTATTAGCTCTTTCTGAACCAATTTTTTTCATTAGTATTCTTTTTATCATAATCACAAATACTTCTTCTGCTTGCTGGTTATAATCTTTTTTGTGTTCAATGACTTCCTTTACTATCGATTTTAAGTATTTGATTAATTCTTCTGTATTTTTATGTTTTTCTATTAGCATAATTTTAGAAATGTATGTTTTTTCTTTTATTAACTCTTCTTCAGCAAAATTATTTACATCAACTAAATTATATTTACTACATTTTAGCTCGCTTTTTCCATTTAGCATTTCTTGGTTTTCACTTATGCTTAAGTTTGCTTTCCATTTTGTTTTTCCTGTATATAGCACTATTGGTATTACTGATGGTATTGTATAAGTTCTATCTGTTGTTTTTTTATACTCAATTGCACTTTTTATTATTCCTAGTGAATATTCTAACATTCTTATTGGCATTTTATAATCAATTTGAGTCTGATGTTCTATTAAAATAAAGATATTTCTTCCTTTTATTTTATATATAACATCTGATTCTTTGTCATATAAATTAGTTGTAATAAATCTATTTGTGTATTTTTCCAGTTGTTCTTCTTTTATTACATCTTGTCCTGATAAATTTAATGTTTTGTTTATAAATTTCGCAGCTTCACTTTTGACACCTAGCATTTTTCTGAAGATTTTGTCATGCTCATTATTTATGTGTATTTCATTATCTTGGGAACCTTCTAAATAATAAGGTGTCTTTTCTTCTGCTACTCCTGATATTGTTTCTTTTTCAATTATTTCTTTATATTTCAAATAATCTTTATACGTAAATATTTCTATATTACTTCATCTCCTTAATTATAATATTTTTTATTTCTTTTGTCAATATTTATTTTACAGTTAATATAAAATTTTTTGTTTTTATTTGCAACTAATTAAAATAGTAGAGTAGTGCAAGAAGGTAATAATTTATTTATTTCGTAGCGATTCGTGGGGACCGTTTTAGAAAATGTATGAACGCATGTGAATTACATTTTCTTAAATGGGGCAGCGGAGAAATCAATAAATTATTACCTTTGGGAGCGGACTATTTTAAAACTGTAAATAAAAACAATTTTTATCTACCTCCCTACATTGTAAATTTATTTTTTGGATTTTTAAGAATAAATTTTTGAATAAAATTTTATTGATTATAAAAAGCAACTACATGTGCTAAATAGAATAAACTACTTATATCACATACAGTTGCATTTGTAAATACATTTTCAACATTTTTATGTAAAACTCATCGCAGAATTCGACATTTTTTTATTTTATTACAATTTTGAAATCATAAGCATTTGCATAATCTAATGTCATACTTGTATTAAATTGTGTTTTTGCTCCTGGTTGTAATGGTGAAATTATTCCTCCTAATGTTACTATTTCTTTTCCATTTTTATCTAATAATGTTACATCTACTAAAGTAATACTTGTTGCTTTTCCTGTATTATTTGTTACATTTGCTAATGAGTATATAGAATTTTATTTATATATTATCAAGTTTTACGGTTTATTTAAAGAGGTGAATGTAACATTACAGTTTATAACTTGTTTTTACACATTAATAGCCCTAAATTTTTGAGTTCCATATTTTTTTAATATTTTCCATAAAGTAAAAACAATTATGCTAAATGCCACTAATTCTAGTATTATAAATAAATCTAAATTTATTTTGCTTCCCATTATAATAATTGCTACTGATAATATCCCTGTAAACATTCCTACAAATACTGAAAGCATAGAACTCATACTTTGTTTAACAACTTCTGTATCTGATGTAGCATCCATTTTAGGATATTTTAAGTTCATTAAAAGTCCTACTAATGCTGTAAATGTTGGCACAATAATAGATGCAATTAAAATAAATACTATATCTATAATTGCTACTTTAAATACTATAAAGAAGATTATATCACATATCAATATAACTGGAATTGATATTATATTACTTGTTAATACTTTGGATAGTAATACTTTTTCAGGTGATACTGGCAAACTTTTTGTTATGTTAAAGCTTTTTCCTTCTAGTGAAATCATAGAAGATGTAATAGATGTCATACATGATACAAATACTACAAAACCATAAAATATTTTTGGCATCATATTTCTTATTTCACTTATTGAAATTCCTATGTCTTCTCCTTGTGTTAAGCTATTTATCATTCCATCAAAATTTATTGATATTGCAATTGTTGCAACTACCATTAATACCATTCCAAATCCTGCATTTATTATAAATACTGGAGATGAGAAAAATCTTTTCATTTCTTTATTTATAAGTCCAGATAATTGTGATTTTACTTTAAATATTTTATCTGATGCTTTTTTCAAATTTACTTTTCTACTATTGTTTGTTTTTTCTCCAAGTTTTGAAATTATTTTAAAGTAAAATATACTAGCTATATATATAAATAAAATAGCTGGAATAATGTTGATTGCAAGTAAAATTACTAAATCTAATATATTAAAGTTTTGTATTAAATTTATGTATAGTCCTGCCGGATAATATATTCTTGTAATTACATTATTAATACTATTTGCATTTTGTGCTATATTTGCTATCATGCCTTGTATATTAAGTGAAAAATAGAAAATAAATACTAGCATAATGCTTGTAAGTACTATTTGTATAATATTTCTTGCTTTAAATTTTGATGATAATCCTTTTATAATATATCCAATTATACATCCTATAATTGTTGGAATAATTGGCAATAAAACTAGCATAATTAGTGATAATATGTAAAAACTTAAATTTGGTTTTTCATATATTGCATAAACTACAATTGCTGGTAGCATAAATAATGAATTATATAAAAATTGAAAGCTTATCAATTTAAATACTCTTGTAAAAAATATTTTTGATTTTGAAATTGGCAATGAAAACAATAAATCATTGTCTTTTGCTTCAAACAAAATTCCTTGTGATTTATATATTCCTTCAATTATTGTTAGCAAAGATGTGAACATTATAAACATTGTTAATACTATATATGTCAAGTTATTTGGAGCTAATACTTCTGCAAACATTTGCGCATAAGAGCCTATTGCAAACATTACAACTAAAGTCAAAAATATTGGTAAAATTATTTTGTTAATCTTTGATTTGTTTTTTGATTTTATTATAAATATACTCATATCTTGTGACATAGTTGCTTTTAATAAAGATATTAATTTTTTCATTTTTGTTTTTCCTTTCATAATTTGATTAAATTAATTCACAGCTATACAAAACTTAAAGTCCGCGCAGGGTAATAGTTAAGAACTATTACCCTCTGCAGGACAGCACAAATTTTAATAATTGCAATTATTTTTTAAAATTTTCTTCGTCCAGCTCCAAAAATACTTTTTCTAAAGATTCATCACCTTTAACTTCTTCCATATTTCCTACTTTTACAATTTTTCCTTGTTTAATAATTGCTACTCTGCTACATAATTTTTCTGCAACTTCTAAAATATGTGTTGAGAAAAATATTGTTTTACCTTCTTTACACATTTCTCTCATAATTTCTTTCATATCAAACACAGCTTTTGGGTCTAAACCTACAAATGGTTCGTCCATAATTAATATTTTTGGATTATGTGCAAGTGCTGCAATTAAAGCTACTTTTTGCTTCATTCCATGTGAGAAAGAAGATATTTCATCATTTATATTGTTTTGTAATTCAAATAGTTCAACATATTTTTCTATTCTTTCTTTTCTTTCATTTTGTGGCACTTCATACATATCACAAATAAAATTGATAAAATCAATTGCTTTCATATTTTCATATAAATCTGGATTATCTGGAACATAGGCCATTTGCATTTTACATGCTATTGGTTCTTTTTTTATTGATTTTCCATTTATTAATATGTCTCCTTCTTCAAAGTCTAATATTCCTGCAATAGATTTTATTGTTGTTGTTTTTCCAGCTCCATTGTGTCCTATAAATGCAAATATTTCTCCATCATTTACTTTAAGAGATATATTGTCTACTGCCTTTTTTTCATTATTATAAATTTTACTAAATTCTTTAATTTCAATCATTATTTATTTTCCCCTCTTAAATTACTATCTTGTATTTAGATTATATCACAAAGAACAGATAATTTTCAACTGAATTACCTGCCCTACTTATTGTAATTTATCGAGATTATTATAACACAAAAGACAGTATTATATATATACTGCCTTTATATAATTTAATCATATTTTCTCTAAGTAAATGTAAAATAATGTTTTATAATTCTTTCATTATACTTTCTTTATCTGTTACACCTACAAAAGTTTTTGTTACTTTTCCATTTTTTATTATAAGCATTGTAGGTATGCTCATTACATTGTATTTTGTAGCCAATTCATTATTTTTATCTACATCAACTTTTAAAAACTTAACCTCTTTATTCTCTTTTGCTAGTTCTTCAATAATTGGTGTCATTGTTTTACATGGCATACACCATGTTGCATAAAAATCAATAAAAATAGTTCCATTTTCATTACTTACTTCTTGTTCAAATTGCTCCATACTTTCGATTTCTATTATTTCTATATTTTCTTCATTTTTAGTATCTTCTTGTATTGTTTTTTCTATATTTTTATTTATGAAATAATTATAAATAACTGTTATACTTATTAATATTACTATAAATAAAACAATTTCAATTATTAATTTTATCTTTTTATTCATTTATCTTTCCTCCTAAAACATCAGTTGTATTCCGCTAAAAATTAGAATTATTCCTGCTATTTTATTTATAATATCATAATGCTTTTTAATGAAATCAAATGTATTTTTTAATTTTTCCAAAAATACAGAAGTTAAAATAAATGGTATCCCTAATCCTAGTGAAAAAATAAATAGCATAATACCACCTTTTAAAATGTTTTCTGATGTAGCACTTATCATTAATGCACTGCTTAAAAATACTCCTACACATGGTGTCCAACATACAGAAAAAATCATACCAAATAGTATCGATGAAAAAAAGCTTAATTTATCTGTGTTCTTTTTTATTCCTTTAGACTTATTTAATATTTTTATATTAAATATTCCTATATAGTTTAATCCAAATAATATGATAATTATTCCAAGTATAATATTTATATATCTAATATTAGTTGTTATTAATTTTCCTAATGTACTTGCAAATATACCTAATAACACAAAAATAATCGTAAAACCTAATACAAATCCTAAAGAATTTATAACTGCTCTTTTTGAATCTTTATCTTTCCCAGTAAAATAAGACACATAAATTGGTAGCATTGGTAATACACAAGGCGATATAAAAGATGCTAATCCTTCTATAAATATAACAAAAAAGTCCATTTTTTCTACCTCACATAAAGTTTATTCGTTCTACTTATCAATGTTTTCTAATACTAATGCTTTTTTAGGACAAAAGTTTGAGCATTTACCACATTTTATGCACTTATCATAATTTATTTTAGGTGCTTCAAAGTCTTTTTGACTTAATGCTCCAACTGGACAAACTTTTACAGCTGGACATTTATGATTTTGTGGACAATTCTCTATTATTATTTTTAATTTTCTTTCCATAAATAAATCCTTTCTTATTTACAGTAAATTTTTTATTGTACTATCCAATTCAGACTTTGAGCAAAATCCCACAACGCTTTTTATAACTACTCCATTTTTTAAAAATATAAGAGTAGGTATACTCATTATATTATATTTTAATGCTAATTCTTGGCTTTCATCTACATTTACTTTACAAACTTTAACACTATTTGAATACTCATTTGCTATTTCCGAAATAATTGGAGATAACATTTTGCATGGTCCACACCAATTTGCATAAAAATCAACTAAAACTAGCTTATCTGTATTTGTTATTTCTTCATTAAAATTATTTAAATTTAAGTTTACTTCACTCATCTATTTTTCCTCCTTAATCAATTGTTTTGTAATAAAGCATACAATGACAATACCCTTCAAAATTTGGATCTTTAATTTGCTCTTTAAATTCTTTGCACATACATTTTGTATCCTCTGTTTTTTCCGTTCTGCAAGGACAATAACCACCTGTTTTTTTCAATCCATCTTTTATTGTATTGACAATTTCTGTATTTGAATTTAACTTTATTGCCATAATTATGCCTCCTTTGCTATATATTTTTCATTTAATTGCCTGAACAGCCATGTTTATCTTCATTACATTTATGTTCATTACAAGAATGTTCGTTATGCTCATGATGTTCACAATGTGCATTTATATCATATTGTAAATTTCCGTTTATGAAATCTTTTACTACAATATCTGCATTTCCTGAAACACCACCATAAAATTTTATATTTGCATTTTTTAATCATTCTTTAGCACCGTTACCAATGCCTCCACATATTAGTATGTCAACTTTATTACTAACAAGTAGTTCTACTAAAGCTCCATGTCCATTTTCATCAACTTCTAATATTTTTTCTTCTTTAATACACTTATCTTCGATAATATATATTTTTAATTGTTTTGTATGACCGAAATGTTGAAATACATTTCCATTTTCATAAGTTACAGCAACTATCATTTATTTTCCTCCTAACTCCACAAAATACTTACATTTTTTACATTGTGGTAATTTATCATCATTTTTATTATTATAATATATACTAGACCATTTACAGATATTTTGTAATATTGGTACTACAGATATTCCTTTTTCTGTTAAAGAATATTCTACTTTTACTGGAACACAATTATATTGTTGCCTTTTTATAAGATTGTTTTCTATTAGTTCTTTTAAAGATATTGCCAAAACTGCATCTGTTATATTTGTCATTTCATTTCTTAATTCACTATATCTTAATTTTTCATTTTGAGCTAAAACACATATTATTCTTGATTTCCATTTCCCACCAAATATTTCTAATCCATATTCTAAAGGACATCGAATATCTTTTTCTAGTTTAGGTTTATACATTATAATCTTCCTTTCGTTTAATAAAATATCATTATTCTGCTATTTTTTCAAGTTACTATTAAATTTATTAGTTACTTATAAAATTAATATTCTGTTTCATTTTTATTTTGATTCAATCTCAGTTTCTAGTATCTTTTTTGCATAAGAGCATTCTGCAATAACTTTCTTGTTACATTCTTTTGAATTTTCAATAACACATTTAACTAATCTTTTTGCAATTCCCTGTCCTTGATATTTTCTGTCTACTCCAGTATGAATTATATTCCATATATTCTCTAATTCTTTAAATACACATTCACCAATTTCAATATTGTTATCATAAGATACAGCTCTATTTTCTTTACTTATAAATATAATACTAATCATTTTTATCCTCTCTACAAATTACTATCTTGTGTTTCGATTATATCATAAATGGCAAGTAATTTTCAACTTAATCACTTGCCCTAATAGTGTAAAATGGTTTCGGATACTAGAAAAGAGAAACTCTTTTTTGATATA
>CAMCQH010000048.1 GCA_945877035.1 uncultured Clostridium sp.
TATCTCTCATTGAAAATGTTTTTCCTGATACATCATCCCATCTTAATGTTTCTTGGTCTATTTTTCCGCCATCTTCTAATACATCAATTTGTCTATCCACTTCATATTCAATAGCTCTTACAATACTTCTAAATGAGTTCATATTTTTCATTTCTGTACGTGTTCCAAATGGTTCACCTGGTTTGTGTACAGATACATTGACATCTGCTCTTAAAGAGCCTTCTTGCATTTTACAGTCTGAAACTTCAATATATTCTAATATTGATTTTAATTTTCTCATGTATGCTTCAACTTCTTCTGCACTTCTTAAATCTGGTTCAGATACTATCTCTATCAAAGGAACTCCAGCTCTATTTAAGTCAACTAAGCTTCCTCCTCCAAAATCATCATGATTTAGTTTTCCTGCATCTTCTTCTATATGAATTCTTGTTAATCTAATTTTCTTTTTACCTTCATTTGTATCAATTTCTACATAACCATGCTCACAAAGTGGTCTGTCAAATTGAGATATTTGATAAGATTTTGGTAAATCTGGATAATAGTAATTTTTTCTGTCATTTTTACTATTTCTTGATATTTCACAATTTGTTGCCAAACCTGCTTTTACTGCATATTCAACAACTTTTTCATTTAAAACTGGTAATGTTCCTGGCATTGCCATACATATTGGGCATACATGTGTATTTGGAGCTGCACCAAATTCTGTTGGACATGAACAGAATATTTTTGTTTTTGTAGAAAGTTCTGCGTGAACTTCTAGCCCTATTATAACTTCATAATCTTGTCTTGACATATATGTTCTCCTTTCCTTTATTCATCAAATTCTCTTTCATTATTATTTTTTTCTATTTGATTTTTTATTTCACCAATCAATTTAAAATCTGTAATTACAAATTCACCAATTTCTTCTGATTTATGTTTTTCTGCTTCTTCTTTTGCTTTTAATACTAATTCATCAACTAATTTTACAATATTTTTTTCATCTTCATCCATAAATTCACGAATATTATAATCTGCACATATGTCTTCATACTCTATTGCATGATAAATTGATATTAAAGCTTGTATGTCTGCATCATTTAGTAATACATTTTCGTATTTTTTCTGTATATATTGTATAATATCTTCTTTTTGTAATTCTTCTCTGTTCAATATTATAAAACTTGTATATTCTATTTGTTCACTTCTTAATTGTTCTTCTGTTGGAGCTGTTGGTTCTAAAGTTTCTTCTTCATCATCTTCACTAGGTTCATAATGTAACAGTTCTCTCCAACTTTTTTCATATATAGAATCTTCTGGTTGTTTTATTTGATTCTTTTCAATAATTTTTTTAATAAAATCAAATATCTTCATTTTTGTATCTCCTTTTGAGACAAGTGGGACAGTCTCATTTTTTGAATGTTGGTTTATAATTTTCTCTAAATTTTAATTTTTGTTCCATAGTATAAGCTGCATTTAAAATAGTTTCTTCTTGGAATCTATTTCCTATTAATTGCATACCTATTGGCATTCCTTCTTTATCAACACCAACTGGAATTGATATTCCTGGAAGTCCTGCAATATTTACAGAAACTGTGCATATATCTGCTAAATACATTTCTAATGGATTATTAGACCTTGAACCAATATCAAATGCTACTGTTGGTGATGTTGGTGTAAGTATTACATCATATTTTTCAAATGCTTTATTAAATTCGTTCATAACTAATGTTCTAACTTGTTGAGCTTTTTTGTAATATGCATCATAATACCCTGATGATAATACATATGTTCCAAGAATAATTCTTCTTTTTACTTCATCTCCAAATCCTTCGCTTCTTGATTTTTTATAAAGTTCTTTTAAATTTTTGAATTCTGGTGTTCTATATCCATAACGGATTCCATCAAATCTTCCTAAGTTTGAACTTGCTTCAGCACATGCAATTATATAATATGTTGCTAATGAATATTGAGCAATGTCTAATGAAAATTCTTCAACTTCTGCTCCCATATTTTTATATTCTTGTATTACATTTTCTAATGATGCTTTTACTTCTTCATTTATACCTTCTCCAAAGAATTCTTTTGGAACTCCTATTTTTAAGCCTTTAACATCATTTTTCAATGCTTTTGTATAATCTTTTTTAGGCATATCTTCTGATGTTGTATCTTTTTCATCATGTCCTGCAATTAGATTTAATAACATTGCGCTATCATATACATCTTTTGTTATTGGTCCAATTTGGTCAAGTGATGAAGCAAATGCTACTAATCCATATCTTGAAACTAGTCCATATGTTGGTTTTAAACCTACAACACCACAAAAGCTTGCTGGTTGTCTTATTGAACCACCTGTATCTGATCCTAGTGCCCATGGTACTAAATTAGCTGATACTGCTGCTGCTGAACCACCTGATGAACCACCTGGAACTTTATTTAAATTCCATGGATTTTTTGTTTTCTTAAAATATGAATATTCTGTTGAACCACCCATTGCAAATTCATCCATGTTTAGCTTTCCTAAATCTATCATATTTTCAGCATTTAATTTTTCTACTACTGTTGCATCATATGGTGCAACAAAGTTTTCTAACATTTTAGAACTACATGTTGTTTTTACACCTTTTGTACACATATTGTCTTTTATTCCTATTGGAATACCTGCAAAATCTCCTGATATTTCTCCGCTCTCTATTTTAGCTTGTACATCTTTTGCTTTTTCTAAAGCTTCATCTGTTAATGTTGTTACAAATGCTTCAACATCTTTTTCTTTTTCATTTATTCTATCAACATATGCTTTAGTTATTTCAGTTACTGTAAGTTCTTTATTTTTTAATTTTTCTTGCAATTCATGAACTGTTAATTCTGTAATATTCATTAATTTACCTCCTTTATTTTTTCTGCAATCTTTTTCCAAGAATAAACTCTTTCCAATTTATCATCTTTCATTTCTTTATTTATTCTTGAATCCATTATAAATGTTCTAACACCAATTTCTGATATTTGTTTACAAGTTTTAAAACTATCATCTATAAATAACTCAATATCATTTTCTTTAACTATATCTCTTTTATCTAAATGTCCTATAAATAATTTATCATAATTAATATTGTATTTTTCTATCCATTTTTTTGTTATTTCTGATATTATCCCACTTTCTCTATCCCATCTAGCTGTTATTATAATTATATTATTTTCTTTAGAAAGTTCATTTATAATTTCAATTGCATCATCTTTTGGTTTTACATTTTCCATTACTTTTTCATAATATAGATTCCAAAAGTTTTTATCTTCTTCATCACTCCAACCATATAAATGTCTTGCCCACATAGGATCTAATATTTCTATTTTTTTTAATTCAAATTTTCTTTTTAAAACTTTTTCTGTATATTCTTTTGCATAAATATCTGTTTCTTCACTAGTTTTAGCTATTGTATCATCTATATCAATTCCTATATTCATACATTTTCTCCTTTAATATTTATCTCATTTGAATATTGATATATTTAGTTTGGAAAAGAATGGTTATATTGCTAGGCGCACAAGCTTGAAATTTATGAGACGTACTAATGTACGTTGATTAAATTTCAAGTGAAGTGCAACAACGCAAGATGGCCATTATTTTTCAAACTCAGTTTATAACTTTTGGTATTTTGAACATATTAAGTTCTTTTGATGGTGCGTTTTGTAATAAAGCTTCATTATCTTCAAATACTTTTATTTCATCTTTTCTAAAAACGTTTTTCTTTTCATTTGCACCTATTGTTATATCTAAATTATCAACTGGTGCATTATTTACTATATTTGCAAAATTCAATATATCTTGTAAATTTAACATATATTTTTCGATTTCATTTTCTTCTAACTCTAAGTCTGCTAACTTCGCAATGTGTAAGATTTCTTCTTTGCTTATTTTCATCTAAATCTCTCCTCTTCTAAAATTTATCTTATTATATACTTAAATGCCTAAAAATACAATAATAAAATGTTATTTTTTATCCACTAAAATGTGCACATCTCTTAATTGGTCTCTTCTTACATTTCCTGGTGCGCCCATCATTAAGTCTTGTGCTTTACTGTTTAATGGGAATGCTATAACTTCTCTAATTGTTTCTGAATTTGTTAATAACATTAACATTCTATCAATTCCAGGTGCAATTCCCGCATGTGGTGGAGCTCCAAATTGGAATGCTGTATATAAAGCTCCAAATTTTGTTTTTACCTCTTCTTCAGTGTATCCTGCCATACTAAATGCTTTTAGCATTATTTGTATGTCATGATTTCTTACGGCTCCTGAAGAAAGCTCAATTCCATTACATACTATATCATATTGATATGCTAAAATTTCTAATGGATTTTGATTTTCTAATGCTTCTAATCCACCTTGTGGCATTGAAAATGGGTTATGACTGAATTGTAAATTGTCGTGGTCATCTAATTCAAACATAGGGAAATCAATTATCCAACAGAATTGGAATACATCTTCATCTATTAAATTTAATCTATTTCCAAGTTCTGTTCTTATTTGTCCTGCAAGTTCTGTTGATCTTTTTTCATTATCTGCTATAAAGAAAATTGTATCTTCTTTTTCTAGGTCAGCTAATTTTAATAATTCTTTTTTTAGCTCATCTGGAATAAATTTATCAATTGGTCCTTTAAAGCTTAAATCTTCTTGAACTTCTAAATATCCAAGTCCTTGCATTCCAATTGACAAAGCATAGTCTAACATTTTTTCATGGAATCCTTTAGACATATGTCCTTTTACTTTTATAGCTCTTACTGTTCTATCAATAAATGGTTTAAATGTACATTTTTTAAAGAAGTCCGATAAATCTATAATATATAGTGGATTTCTTAAATCTGGTTTATCTGAACCATATTTAAGCATTGCTTCTTTGTAAGTAATTTTTGGGAATGGATATTCAGCAATTTTTTTATTAGAAAACTTTTTAAATGTATTATACATTACTGGTTCCATTACTTGGAATACATCTTCTTGAGTTGCAAAACTCATTTCCATATCTAATTGATAAAACTCTCCTGGTGCTCTATCTGCTCTTGCATCTTCATCTCTAAAACATGGTGCTATTTGAAAATATTTATCAATACCAGATACCATTAACAATTGTTTAAATTGTTGTGGTGCTTGTGGTAAAGCATAAAATTTTCCTGGATGTAATCTACTTGGTACTAAATAATCTCTTGCTCCTTCTGGTGATGAGCTTGTAAGTATAGGTGTTTGAACTTCTAAAAATCCTTGTTCTTGCATTTGATTTCTTAAAAATTGTAAAACTTCAGCACGTAGCTTTAAGTTGTTTTGTAATCTTTCATTTCTTAAATCTAAATATCTGTATTGAAGTCTTAAATCTTCTCTTATTTCTTGATTTGTATTTACTTCAAAAGGTAGGTTTTTAGTTCTTTTTCCTAAAACTTTAATTTCTTCTATTTTGATTTCAACAAGTCCTGTTTTTAATTTTGGGTTAACTGTTTCTTCATCTCTCTTCTTAACAGTTCCATAAACTGTAACTGTTGATTCTACAGGAATATGTGATGCAAAATCAACATCTTCTGATTCTCCTGATGTTACAACTTGTGTAATTCCATACATATCTCTTATGTCTAAGAATACTAAACCTCCTAAATCACGGATAGTTTCTACCCATCCTGCTATTCTTACTTTTTTTCCTACATCTTCTATGCTAATTTCATTACATGTGTGTGTTTTGTAATCATTCATTTCTATTCCTCCTCAATGTCCCAAAAGGGACGCATCTTTTTGGGACATTTTTTGAAATATCTTAATTATAAGCATCAAAAAACGTCCACTGCAAAATTGCAGGGACGAAATAATTTCCGCGGTACCACCCAGCTTGAAAATACTTGTTTAAGTATTTTCCACTTTATAAAATTGCTCCAATATGTTTCACAAATTAGGTTGACCTTAAAGGGCTTTCAGCCGGTGACCCTTATTCTCTTAAAGTTACTTCTAATTGCTTTGTATTGTACGAACGCAATGAATTTTTATTATTATGTTACATATTTTAGCACCTTATTCATTGGTTTGTCAAGAAATATTCAAAAAATTTTCAATTTTCACTTTTAGATTTTGTTTTAATTTAATTTGCTTTTATTAAAGTAAATTATTAAATTCTCTATTGTCTCTTTATCTTTTTTAGAAAGCTTGTCAAAACCTGCTAAAGAATATTCTAGATTTTTATTTTCTTTAACATTTAAATATTCACTAAAAATTTGATCCATACTTACTTTAAATAAATTACAAATTCTTATTAATACTTCATAAGATGGATTTGCTCTGTCTTGCTCAATGTCACTTACATATCTAACAGATACTTCTATTTTTTCTGCTAGTCTTTCTTGTGTATATCCATTACTTTTTCTTATTGCTTGAATATTTTTTCCAATTTTTATTGTGTTTACTTTTCTCATTTATACCACCTTATATTTTTTTGTTTATATTATCAAAATTTTTGTCTAGTATAAATGAATTATAGTACTTTATTGTAGTATTTTATTTCTTATTTAAAATTTTTTAAATACTTTTCTAGCAATTTATCTAGTTCTTTTCTTTTTTCTTCTATTTCTTTTTTAGTTTTTTTATTATTTATCATTTCTTCAAGTTCTTTTAAATTTTTAGAAATTTCTTTTTCTAATTCTTTCATTTATACCACCTCATCTTTAGTTTGAGTATTTTTTTAGTTTTTTATTTATTTTATATTATTTTTACCATAATATCAATATTTACTTTAAAAAACATGTTAAAAAAGAAGACTATTTCTAGCCTTCTTCATATGAATTCATATATTTATATTAAAAATTTATTTTTTATTTACTAAATCTTTTAATGCTTTACCAGCTTTGAATACTGGAGCT
>CAMCQH010000049.1 GCA_945877035.1 uncultured Clostridium sp.
TTCCAATTATAATTTTTTTATAAAAAAGGCTTGACTTTTAATAGTTAGTCTCCTTTGTTTTTATATTTTAATATTTTATTAAGGAATTCCTTAATAAAATATATTATTAAATTTATTTTTTGTCAATACTTTATTAAGGAAAAACTTAATTTTTTATTTTAATTAAGTTTTTCCTTACTTATTATTTTCTCTATTTTGCTATAATTTTTATATAAAGATGAAAAAGAGGTGTAATTATGCAACTTTCTGATGCAACTAGAAAAAGAATTAAAAATCTACTAAAGCAAAATAACATGAAACTTTGGGATTTATCTAAAGCTGCTGGAATATCTCTACCTACTATATCTGATTTTCTAAAAAATGATACAAAAAATTTAAGAATGGACACTATGTTACATATATGTGAAGGTTTTAATATAACTTTAAAAGAATTTTTTGATGATCCACTTTTTGATGAAGTTATTTCTGAATAAAATTCCAATAAAAAAACACATTACCTTTTTAAGTAAATGTGTCTTTTCTATTTTCTTTTACTATTTTTTCTATTTTATTATATATTTCTTCATATAATTCAAATTTCATTTTTCTACCCCTTTTTACAATTTTATTGTACTATAATGTCAAAAAAATAGCAAGCCATTTTTGAATAGTTCAACTTTTAAAATTATATTTTATAAATTTCCCTTTATTGGTTATACTAAAAACAAATAAGTGAGTCAAAAAAGGGCGTCCCCTCTGACCCAAAAGGAGCTATATAAAATGCCAAATTTAAAAGAAGATTTAAATATAAAAGAAATGTACGGAAAAGAATGTGTTCTCTCAAAAGCTGATTTTATAACCCAATACAATTTCAGCACAAATGGACTTTCATCACAAGAAGCACAAGAATTGCTACATAAAAACGGAGTCAATCAAATTAGCCGAGCTAAATCAAAAAAATGGTATAACTATTTCTTTGAAAGCCTTCTTAGTCCATTTAACACTATTTTATTAGGAATAACATTAGTATTACTATACACAGATGTTATTATTCCAGAAACACCAAGTTATGCAAATATAATTGTTATTTTAGTTTTAGTAGCTGCAAGTACACTATTAGAGTTTTTTGAAGAATTCCGTTCTAATAGAGCAGCTGAAAAACTTAAAGAACTAGTTGGAACGACTGCATTAGTAATTAGAAATGGCAAAGAAGTAAAAATTCCAATTCATGATATTACAATTGGTGATATTGTTTTATTATCTAGTGGCTCTATGATTCCAGCTGATTTAAGAATTATTGAAGCAAAAGATTTATATGTAGGTCAGTCTTCTTTAACTGGTGAATCAGATAGCGTTAAAAAATCAGTAAATTCAGAGTTAAATTTAGATGATATAAATTCAATAACTGATTTAGATACAATATGCTTTATGGGAACAAATGTTATTAGTGGCTCTGCCAAAGGAATTGTTATAAAAATTGCAGATGACACTTATTTTGGTAAAATTGCTCATACTTTAACAACTGGTAAACCTCAAACTGCCTTTCAAAAAGGAGTTCAAGGAATTAGTAAATTGCTTATAAAATTCATGCTAATAATGATTCCTATTGTGTTTATTTTAACGGCTTGGAAACACGAAACATTAACAGCATTTACTTTTGCAGTTGCAATTGCAATTGGTATAACGCCTCTCCTACTTCCTGTTATATTATCTTCAAGTTTATCAAAAGGCGCTGTTAAAATGTCAAAAAAGAAAACTATTGTAAAATCTTTGGATTCAATTCAAAGTTTTGGTGCAATGAATATTTTGTGTACTGATAAAACTGGAACTTTAACTGAAGACAAAATTGTCCTTGAAAAATATCTTGATATAAAAGGTGATGAAGATATTAGAGTTTTAAAACATGCCTTTTTGAACTCATATTTTCAAACTGGACTTAAAGGAAATATTGATGAAGCTGTAATTGCTCGTGGTATTGAAAACAAAATAGATGAATTAGCTTCTCAATATAAAAAAATTGATGAAATACCTTTTGACTTTTCTCGTAGGCGTTTATCTGTAATTGTATCTGACAAAAATGGAAAAAAGCAAATGATTACAAAAGGTGCTGTTGAAGAAATTTTAAGTATTTGTACAATGGTTGACTATAAAGGGCAAGTCTCTCCTATAACTAAAGAAATTAAAGATAATATTAAAAAGATTAGCAAAAATCTAAATAAAGATGGCTTAAGAGTTGTGGCTGTATGCCAAAAAAATGACATTATAGAAGATACTATTTTTGATGTTAATTCAGAAAAAAATATGGTTTTAATTGGTTTTATAGGATTTCTTGACCCTCCTAAAGAAAGTGCCAAAGTTGCAATAGAAAAACTAAATAATTATGGTATTAGAATTATAGTTTTAACTGGTGATAACGCAGAAGTTACAAGATGTATTTGTAATAAAGTTAATATAAAATCTAAAAAAATCATTCTAGGTAGTGATATAGATAAACTTTCAGACCAAGCTGTTTTAAGACTTTTAAGAAAAACTAATATTTTTGCAAAACTTTCTCCTATTCAAAAAGCTAAAATTGTCAGACTCCTAAAAGAAGATGGAAATATTGTAGGATTTATGGGTGATGGTATAAATGATAGCCCTTCACTTATAAATTCTGATGTTGGAATTTCAGTTGATACCGCCGTTGATATTGCTAAAGAATCTGCTGACATAATTTTATTAGAAAAGGATTTGAATGTTTTACTAGATGGTGTAACAGAACGGAAGACGTACTTTTGTTAATCTTATGAAATATATAAAACTCGCTGCAAGCTTTAATTTTGGTGAAGTTACATCTGTTGTAATCGCAAGTGTTCTTCTTCCATTTTTACCAATAACACCAATACAGTTACTGTTTCAAAGTCTATTATATGACATTGGACAATTAACACTACCTTTTGATAATGTTGACAATGAATCTTTAAAAGAACCTAAACAATGGGATATTAACAGTTTAAAACATTTTATGTTATTCATGGGACCTTTAAGTTCTTCGTTTGATATGATTGTTTTTGCATCAATTTGGTTTATATTTGGAATTAGAGATGCTGCAACATTCCAAACAATTTGGTTTTCTTATGGTGTAGTTTCTAATTTGGTTGGAATGCACATAATCAGAACTGCAAGAATTCCATTTATCCAAAGTAATGCCCATAAATTTGTGTATGCTTCTTCCATCATTTTAAGCATTATTGCTATAATTGTTCCATATACTGCTTTAGGACATATTATAGGCTTAGTTTCTAATCCTATTTCTTATCTAATTATTATAATTGGTGTTCCCATTTTGTATTGCTTTGTAGCTTTATTTGCTAAAAAAATTTATATTAAAAAATATCATGAATGGATATAACAAAAAAGCTGCCAAAAGTTTTTATTCCTCTTGGCAACTTTTTTATTTTTATAATTATTCTGCTGATTCCTCTGTTTCTGGAGCTTCATAAGCTTCTAATATAGCTTTTTGAATTTTCTCTCTAGTTTCAGCATTGATTGGATGAGCTATATCTCTGAATTCTCCGTTTGGAGTTTTTCTGCTAGGCATAGCTATGAATAATCCATTTTGGCTTTCGATAACTTTGATATCGTGTACTGCGAATTCGTTATCGAATGTTACAGAAGCAACAGCTTTCATTCTGTTCTCTGAATTTACTTTTCTTAAACGTACATCTGTGATTTGCATTTTGCGTGCACCGCCTTCCTTAAGTTTTTATTATTTTGTACATATTAGTTTATTCTTATGTACTTATTTTATTATTCTCCATAAAAAAGTTTTTTCCTTCTTTTTTTTACAAATTTTATTATTTTTTTAAAATTTCCCAAAAAGAGCCATCTCTCTATAAATAAAAAAGTAATATTCACACCTTATTAATAATATTATTTAATAAGGTTACAATTCACAGATTAACAAAACTTAAAGTCCGCGCAGGGTAATAGTTATTAATTAAACGAAGTCCTCGTGGGGACCAATGAATACTGTTAAATGCGTTAGCATTGTTACAGTATCATTGGGAAGGGCTGAGTATAATTAAGAACTCTTACCCGTTGCAGGACAGAACAAATTTTAATAGCTGTGAATAGTAACTTAATAAGGCTTTCTTCGTCAGAAATTTTTAAAAAACTATTGAATTTTCCAGCTTATAATTATATAATTACTTCGTTAAAAATTATTAGAACTGAAATAAATTAGGGAGTGAATTTTAAAAATGCCAAATATAGAAAATATTAAAAAATATAAAAACATACACATGATAGGTATTGGTGGAGTAAGCATGAGTGGTATTGCAGCAATACTTACAAACTGGGGCTTTAATGTTACAGGTTCAGACTGGTCTCAATCAGAAGCAACAGATAAATTAAATTCTTTAGGAATTAAAGTTACAATAGGACATAATTTAGAAGATGTTTCTAAATCTGATGTTATAGTTTATTCTGCTGCAATAAAACAAGATGACCCTGAAATGTTAGAAGCCAAAAGATTAAATATTCCAACAATTGAAAGAGCTGATTTTTTAGGTGAACTTACAAGATGTTTTAAAGATACTATTTGTATTTCAGGTACTCATGGAAAAACAACTACTACATCTATGGTTTCTCTTTGTTTTTTAGAAGCACTTAAAGATCCTAGTATTCAAGTTGGTGCCTTTTTAAATGCTATTGATGGTAATTATAAAATTGGTAATAGTGAACATTTTATAATTGAAGCTTGTGAATATGTAGAAAGTTTCTTAAAATTTAGTCCAAAAGCTGAAATAATTTTAAATATAGATAATGACCACCTTGATTATTTTAAAACTTTTGATAATATTAAAAATGCTTTTATAAAATATGTTAAATTATTACCTGATAATGGTTTGTTAGTTACAAATGGTGATGATAAAAATTGTTTAGATTTACCTCAATACACTAAAGCACAAATAATTACATATGGTGTAAAAAATAAAAATGTTAACTTCTATGCCGAAAATATAGAATTAGATAATGATGCTTTTCCTGAATTTGATGTATATAAAAATGGAGAATTTTTCTCTAAAATAAAATTATCTGTTCCAGGAAATCATAATGTTTTAAATGCTCTTGCTTGTATGGCTTTATGTGATTATTATAAAATTGATAAAAAAGATTTACAAAATGCTTTAAAAAAATTCACAGGTGCTCATAGAAGATTTGAATTTAAAGGTAAAATAAATGGTGCTAGCATTTATGATGACTATGGTCATCATCCAACAGAAATAGTTGCTACATCAAATTCAGTAAATACAAAAAAACACAATAAATCTTGGGTTGTTTTTCAACCTCATACTTATAGCAGAACCAAAAATCTTTTAGAGGATTTCGCAAATGCTTTATTGAATTTTGATAACATTATTGTTTTAGATATTTATGCTGCTAGGGAAACTAATACTTACAACATTTCTTCTAAAGATTTAGTTGATAAAATTATTTCTTTCGGAAAAGATGCAAAATATATTCCTAATTTCGATGAGTGTGTTTCTTATTTAAAAGAAAATGTTAAAGAAAATGATATTGTTTTAACATTAGGGGCTGGTACTGTTACTGAAATTGGACCTATGTTACTAAAATCTAATGATTAGAAAACTTAAAAACTGCTGAATATTTTAATTCTCAGCAGTTTTTTATATTAATTATTCCCCTTTTTATTTACCCTACAGCTTTTTCAAATAATTGAATTCCCATTTTTACTTTTTCTTTATATTTATTCAAATCATTTGTATTTCCATTAACTTTATCTCCTATGGCTTTTATTTGTTTTTTATTAACTGTATCTACAGTATCAACAAAGCTCTTATATTCATTGATAATTTCACTTTCAACCTTATCAATTTTTGAATTTAGCTCATCATGTACTTTGTCTATTTTTGCATCTAGACTTTCAATTTTGGCATTTAACTCATCCTGTACCTTATCAATTTTTGCATTTAACTCATCATGTACTTTATCAATTTTTGCATCTAGACTTTCAATTTTGGCATTTAACTCATCCTGTACCTTATCAA
>CAMCQH010000050.1 GCA_945877035.1 uncultured Clostridium sp.
ATAGGTTTTTAAATTGTATAAGTTGGTATAAAAATAATGGATTTAACATCATATCTAAAATATATAAAGGTGCATCTCATTCATTATTTGATAAGAACTACATTTATTCAAAACATCTTATCAGAGATATGTTTGCTTTTTATAAAAGTGGCATTAAAGGAACAGGTTTTAAAAAAGATATTGCAAGTGCTGATACTTTAGATATGGATTTTCAAAAAAAGGAAATAGAAAAAACTTAGAATAATAATTAAAAAAGAAACTACCGGTGTTACATTAACACCGGTATCAGATCAGAAATGAAATTAGAAATTTTATAAATTTGATTTTTAAAAATTACTTATAGATTGGACTAATGGTACACGTAGTAGAAGCACTTACAAGTACGTCATCCGTGGAAAAGTGAAAGTAAGGAGCATACTTTGTTCTTTCAAAATCTTCTTGAATTCTAACTTCTGCATGAGAATTAATATATGTCATAAGTTCAGAACCTTGAATTTCCAAGCTAAGTACGTTTTCATGACCAAACGTGGTAATAAAGGAAATTTTACCATCTTCCGGAGTATGTTTTTTTGTTGTAATATCTATAAATTCTATGCTAATTTCATCATTATTGAAATTAGCAAGATTCGGGATAATAAATTCTTCGAAAAGTTTTTCCCACTGTTTTACAACAGTTTCTGTAATTTCTTTTTCCCTAGTTTGGATTTTTTCCCGCTTTTTAGTGTACAATTCCTTTTGTTTGGCTAAAATGATCTCGAGCTGCTCTGTACTTTTTTTACCTTCATTCATTTCTTTCATCTTACATCCTCCTTTAATTTCAAAAAATGAAATAGTTGCATAGTTACTAAAATGTTATAAAATACTAATTAGTATTTAGGATATTATATAGAATTTATTTACTATATATTAATATAATATCATAAATTAACATAAAAATCAAGGCGCTCATCGAATATTAAAAATTTGATGAAATTATCCTGTCCAAATTCATCTTTTTGTTGAAAAAATAATAATTATATGATATAAAAAATATAGGGGGAAATTATGAAATTTGTAATTCAAAGAGTGAAAAATGCACAAGTTGATGTAGATAATAAAACAGTAGGAAAAATAGATAATGGCTTTTTAGTATTAATTGGGATAACACATACAGACACTAAAGAGATAGCAGATTATTTGGTAAAAAAGTTAATTAATTTAAGAGTTTTTGAAGATGAAAATGGAAAAATGAATTTATCATTAGCAGACATTAATGGTTCATTACTTTTGGTTTCTCAATTTACTTTATATGCAGACTGCTCTGGCGGAAATAGACCATCTTTTACAGAAGCGGCAAAACCTGATTTTGCAAGTGAATTATATGAGTACATAATTAGTGAATGTAAGAAAAAAGTTGACAAAGTAGAAACTGGAATTTTTGGAGCTGATATGAAAGTAAGTTTATTAAATGATGGACCAGTAACTATAATATTGGAAAAATAAAATTTTGACACATTGTAGAAATATGTTATAATATATAAAGAGAGAAAAAAATACGTAAGGGGATAAAAATGAGAAGTAAAAAAAAGAATATTAAAAAAAGAAAAATATTAATAGCAATTTGCATATTATTATTAATATTTCTAGGAACATTAATATATTTTAACTCTAAAAACAAAAAAATAGAAGCATCAGCTCAACCAATGGAGGAAGAAGAGTTTGTGGTAAAGAATCCCGATGAAGAAGATATTAATAATATTGAAGAAACACCAGAAAATACAATTGATGAAAATATCGAAAATAATGAAAAAAATAATGTTACTAACAAAAACAATAATACAAATAATAGTAGTAATGCTAATACAAAAAATAATGCAATGCCTTATTATATAAAAGTAAATTATGGGGCACAGGTTGTAACAATATACAAGAAAGATGCAAATGGAGATTATACAGTTCCTGTAAAAGCAATGGTATGTTCTACAGGAACAGCTACTCCTAAATCTGGGGTTTATTCAATTCCACAAAGATGGACATGGGGTGCACTTTTTGGAAAAGTATATGGTCAATATTGTATAAAAATAACAGGAAATATTTTATTTCATTCAGTACCATATTTAAGAAGTGGAGACCCTTCAAGCTTAGAATATTGGGAATATGATAAATTAGGAACTGCTGCTTCTGCTGGATGCGTACGACTAAAAGTAGAAGATGTAAAATGGATATTTGATAATTGTGCAAATGGAACAAAGGTTGAATTTTATAGTAGCTCTGATCCAGGACCATTAGGAAAACCAAGTGCTAAAAAAATATCATCTTATCCAGATTATTTAAGAAATTGGGATCCAACTGATCCAAATCCAAATAATCCTTGGAAAAACTATAAAGAAAATGGAGATACAAACAATAAGCAAAATGAAACAACAAATAATACAAAACCAGATAATTCTGGAAAAAATGAAGAAAACAATAGTGCAAAGCCAGATAATACTGGAAAAGATGAGGCAACAGATAATACAAAGCCAAATAATTCTGTAAAAAACGAAATAACAAATAGTATAAAACCAGATAACTCTGGAAAAAATGAACAAACAAATAATTTAACTCAAAATAATATTAAGGAAAACCAGAACAATGTAGTAAGAAATGAAACTCAAAATCAAAAAACAGAACTAAATGGTACAATTAATAATATATAGAAAATATAAGCAAAAAAAATTTGAATACAAAAAACTCGAAAGTATATAAACTTTCGAGTTTTAGTATTTTATCTCTTAGAGAATTGTGGAGCTTTTCTAGCTTTTTTAAGACCGTATTTTTTTCTTTCTTTCATACGTGGGTCTCTTGTTAAGAATCCGTTTGATTTTAAAGCAGGTCTAAATTCACTATTAGCTTCATTTAAAGCTCTAGCAATACCATGTCTAATTGCTCCAGCTTGACCTGTAAATCCTCCACCTTGAACTGAACAAATAACATCATATTTATCAGTTGTATTTGTAACTGTAAGTGGTTGTCTTACTATAACTTTTAAAGTTTCTAATCCGAAAAATTCATCAATATCTTTACCATTTATTGTTATTTTTCCAGATCCTTCTACTAATCTTACTCTAGCGATTGAAGATTTTCTTCTACCTGTACCACAGTAAGCTATTTTTTCTGATTTAGCCATCTTATTTTACCTCCCATACTTCTGGTTTTTGTGCTTGATTTTCATGTTCTGCTCCTGCATAAACTCTTAATTTTTTAAGTTGAGCTCTTCCTAAAGAGTTGTGTGGTAACATTCCTTTAACAGCTAATGTCATAGCTTTTTCTGGATTTTTTTCTAACATTACTCTTGCTGGAGTTTCTTTCATTCCACCAATGTATCCTGAATGATGTCTATACATTTTTTGGTCTAATTTGTTTCCTGTTAAAATTACGTCTTTAACATTTAAAATTATAACGTGGTCACCTGTATCAATGTTAGGTGTAAATGTTGGTTTGTGTTTTCCTCTTAATAATTTAGCAGCTTCTGTTGCAACTCTACCTAATGGTTTGTTTGCTGCATCAATTATGTACCATTTGCTTTCTATTTCAGCCTTTTTTGGGCTATATGTTGTATTATTCATGGTAATAATTACCCTCCTATATATATTTATTTTTTATTTATATGATATTTAAATTAAAACCACCGGGGAGAAGTTTTATATTTAAATCATATTCTAACATAATGCTTAAATATTTTATTACAAAAAAGTGTATTTGTCAACGATTTTTGAAAAATTTGTAAAAACTATTGCTAAAATTTTGAATAAAAATTATAATATTAAAAAAGCTAGTAGTTTATTAGCATAATAAATTTAGTATTTAAATAATAATTAATAAGTAGGTCAATAGGGACGCCCCTTTTTGACCCAATATAAGAATCTGTCAAAATAAACCGTCCCTTTTGACATAGGAGGAAAGATGATAAGAATAGGTAGTAGTAAAAAACGAGGAAATCATAAATTAGATGATAAACCTAAAAAAGAAGGATTTATGCAAGGTGTTATTACCCTGATGTTTTCTCAAGTTTTAATAAAAATATTAGGATTAGTCTATACTTTATATTTAACAAATAGACAAGGTTTTGGTGATAAAGGTAATGGAATATGTGCAAGTGGATATCAAATATATGCATTATTACTTACAATATCTTCAATAGGAGTTCCAAGTGCGATTTCAAAATTAGTATCAGAAAGAGTTGCAGTAGGAGATAATAAAGGTGCACATAGAATTTTCAAAATAGCATTTGCAACTTTTGCAATAATAGGACTAGTGGGAAGTTTATTGTTGTTCTTTGGAGCACATGTAATTGCAAATAATTGGCTCCAAATACCAGAAGCAGAAATGACATTAGTTGCATTGTCACCAGCAATATTCTTTGTTACTGTTGCATCAGTTATGAGAGGATATTTTAATGGAAGACAAAAAATAAGTGTAGGTGCTAGGTCTCAAACCTTAGAGCAAGTTTTTAAAACATTACTTACAATTATAGTGGTTGAAATAGTTGCAATATTATCAAATGTGTCAACAGAATGGATGGCAGCTGGTGCAAACTTAGCGACAACAATGGCTACATTTTTAGGATTTAGTTATTTATTTTTATATTATAGAACTGAAAGAAAAGAAATAGGAGCAGAGATAAAAAATACTGTAAATTATAAATATGAAAGAGTATCAACAATAATTAAAAGAATTTTATTTGTTTCAATACCAATTACTTTAACAGCAATAATGTCATCAATAAATAAAAATGTTGATTCATTTACTGTTGTAAGAAATTTGAAAACATTTATGCCAGAAGACCAGGCAACAGCGTTATATGGAATTTTAGGAGGAAAAGTTGATACATTAACAAGTTTGCCTTTAGCAATAAATGTAGCTTTTGCTACTGCATTAGTTCCAGCTATCTCAGCTGCAAAAGCAAAAAATGACAATAAAACAATAACAGAAAAAACTTCATTTTCATTATTAGTATCAATGCTAATTGGCTTACCGTGTACAGTTGGAATGTTTATTTTAGCACAACCAATATTAAATTTGCTATTTCCAAATGCAAATGATGGGGCTTTAATATTACAAATAAGCGCTTTGACAATAATTTTTACAATTTTAGACCAAACTATAAATGGAGTTTTGCAAGGGTATGGAAAATTAATGATTCCAACAATATCTTTAGCAACAGGTGTGTTTGTTAAATTTATTTTAAATATTACTTTAATTCCAAATCCAAACTTTGGAGTATATGGAGCCGCAATAGGTTCTGTTGCTTGTCATTTAGTTGCTTTTTGCATTGCGTTTACAGCTTTACGAAAAAATGTAAAATTAAATTTAACATTTTCAAAATTTGTAATAAAACCAGCTATATCAACTGCAATTATGGGAATATGCTCATATTTTATATATTTAGCGTTAAAAGGAATAATAATTGAAAGAATGGCTACAATAATAGCAATAGTAGTTGCTGTAATTATATATGTATTAGCAGTTGTAATTTTAAAAGTTTTTACAAAGGAAGAAATAAAAATGCTGCCAGCAGGTGATAAAATCGTTAAAATTTTAGAAAAAATTAAAATTTATTAGAAAAAAAGAAGGATTTTAGCGAAAGTTGGCGAATAGTGTTATTAGTAAGTACAGTTATTGCTTAGTTCAGGCGATAAAAGTACATAAATATTTAAATCTTATAGGAGGTAATTTAAATGAACAAAGCTGAATTAATCGCAGCAATAGCTGCAAAAACAGGTGACACAAAAAAAGCAGCTGAAGCATCAGTAAACGCTTTTGTTGAAACAGTTACAGAAGCATTAAAAGAAGGAGATAAAGTTCAATTAGTTGGATTTGGTTCTTTCGAAGTTAGAAAAAGAGCTGCTAGAAAAGGTAGAAACCCACAAACTAAAGAAGAAATCAAAATACCTGCATCAAAAGCTCCAGTATTCAAAGCTGGTAAAGCATTAAAAGATTTAGTAAATAAAAAATAA
>CAMCQH010000051.1 GCA_945877035.1 uncultured Clostridium sp.
TATAAATTAGGGATAGTTGATAGTAAAAAAATATTGATGGAAATAGGAGAATAAAGGTATGGAAGAAATTGCAGGTAACTTTTTTTGATAATTATGAAGAAGGTTTTTTAGAGTATTTAGAAGTTCATAAAGCACAAGCATTAAAAGATAGAGAAGATTATCAAACATTAAATAAAAAGATATCAGAACTAAAGTATAAATACCAAAATGTAAGAACATTTTTAGAAGAAAAAGAACCAATAGAATTGAGAGATGATTAACAATATGCAATGCTTAATGTACTTGATTATGAAACTGAACTTGATGTTATTGAGTTAAAAGAAAGTTTTAAATTAGGTTTTAAAGAAGCATTAATCTACTTAAATAATATGGGAATGTTAAAATTAAATTAGTTTAAAGGGACGGATAATTTAAAAAATCTGTCCTTTTTATTATGCAATAAAAAAGAAAGAGAGTGTGATAAATTATGGAAAATGAAGAATTAAAAAATAAGTTAATTAAAAAATTAGAAAGGGAATTAACAGATTTTAAAGATAGTTTAAAGGGACTACCTGCAGAACAAATAATAGACAATAGTTATAAAATAACATGTATGCAAACGATACAAGATTATTTAGCATACGATAAAGATTATTCAAAATTCGAACTTAAAACATTACTTAAAAGGGAGCATATATTAGAAGAATGCTATGATGATTGGTTATCTAATGATGGTAGTTTAAGAGAGGCTTTAGAATTTTCAATAGATGATACGATAGACCTTATTAGAGATAATGAGGTCAAAAAAGAGCGAAATCAAGATGCAAGATAAGAAAAAGGAGGTGCAAAATTATGCCTGAATTTGTACCAAAAGAAGTTGTAAAACAAGCAAAAGAAATTGATTTACTAACTTATTTTATGAACAATAATCCATCAGAACTTGTAAGAAAAGGTACTAATACATATTCCTTAAAAAGTCATGATAGTGTCATTATAAGTAATGGATTATGGCATAGATTTTCAACACATCAAGCAGGAAAGTCAGCAGTTGATTATCTTATTAAAGTAGAAAATATGTCATTGCAAGAGGCAGTTTCAAGTGTATTAAATAGAAATATAGATACATATATTAGACCTCAATATAGTAATGAAAACGCACCTAAAACAATAGTAATTCCAGAAAAAGCGAGTACCAATAAACAAGTTATAGAGTATCTAAAAAACAGAGGAATTGATGAAGAAATAATAAATGATTGCATAAATAAAAAGATTATTTATCAAGAAAATAAAACCAATAATGCAGTATTTTTAGGGTACGATAATGATAACAATATCAAATATGCAGGGTGCAGAAGTACAAATGAAAAAAGAATAATGAGAGATGCAAAGGGGAGTTCAAAAGAGTATTCTTTTAGAATGTTAGGAGCAGAAGAATGTAATTCATTACATATATTTGAAAGCAGTATAGATTTATTATCTTATGCAACATTATTAAAAAATAAGGGATATGATTATACAAATCAAAATCTTTTATCACTTGCAGGAGTGTATCAACCAAGTTCTAATATAGAACAAAGTAAAGTACCAATAGCAGTACAAAACTTTTTAAATAAAAACACAAATATAAAAGATATTGTATTACATTTTGATAATGATATAGCAGGAAGAAATGCAACAAAAGCAATGATATATGCACTTGATAAGTACAATGTTTATGATATTCCTGCTCCTTATGGTAAAGACATAAATGATTACTTATGTTACAGCATAGGGTTAAAAAATAGGCAAGAAATTGACAGATATAAAATGAAAAAAGAGCAAAATAGAGTACCAATATAGGTACATTTAAAAATGTAAAAAAAGGATTTCTTGTCCTAGCAAGCACTGAATTTGTTCACACGAAAATATCGTGTTTCAAAATTCTATTCTATGGGGAAACCCCAATCCCCATTTTTAAATGAGTAAAACAGGAGGGAGAGATTTGAGAAAAAGATATATAAGAAAAGATATAATGCTTAATGAATTAGAGAATGAAAAGTTAATTGCAGATTGTCAAAGATGTAATCTTTCTTATGGAGAATATTTTAGAAGATTGTTAATGAATGAAAATATAAAAGAAAAGCCTGGCAAAGAATTTTATGTGATAATGAAACAACTTTCTAAAATAGGAGTTAATCTTAATCAAATAGCAAAGAAAGCAAATCAAACAGATAAAATAGATAAAGATTATTATAAGAGTGAAGCAAATAATTGGCACAAATTTGCAGAAGAAGTAAAAAATAAATTTTTGTAGGAGGTGGTAATTTGGCAGTAACAAAAATATGGAAAGTTGTTAAAAGAATGGATCATGTTATAAGTTATGCTAAAGATGAAAATAAAACGAAAATTGAATTTAATCAGAAATATGAAATGTTGGTAGATGACTTGCAAAATGTAATTGATTATGCAAGAAATTCAGATAAAACAGAAAAAGAATATTTTGTTACAGGAATAAATTGTGATTCAGATTCAGCTTATGAAGAAATGCAAGATACAAAAAGATATTATAATAAAAAAGATAAAATTTTAGCATTTCACGCATATCAATCTTTTGCAGAGGGAGAGGTTACTCCAGAATTAGCACATCAGATTGGTGTGCAACTTGCAAATGAAATGTGGGGAGATAGATTTCAAGTAGTAGTTACAACTCATCTTAATACTAATCATATACATAATCACATAGTGCTTAATTCTGTTTCTTTTGAAGATGGTTTGAAATATTATGATAATCATACTAATTATGCAAAAATGAGGCATATATCAGATGAACTTTGTAAGGAATATGGATTAAGTGTAATAGAAGAAAAAGCAACAAAGAAAAAAATGAACTATGATAATTTTTATAAGAAATCTTTATATACTGACAACTATTCTAATAATGCAAAACGAGATTTAGATTTAGCAATTAGACAAGCATATTCTTATGATGACTTTTTATACTTAATGAAAAAATTAGATTATGAAATTATTTTTAGAGCTAATAAAATAAGTATTAGAAAAGAACCATATAAAAGAAACATTAGAATAGAAAGAAGATATGGAGAAAATTATTCAATAGAAAATATAAAAAGAAGAATAATAGAAGAACAAGCAGTTCGAGTTCCGTTTATAGAAAATGTTTATAATTATAGAAAAGTTAATTATCCTTTTGCAAAAAGGCACAAAAGAGCCAAAGCGAAAGGATTTATTGCTTTATATTATCATTATTGTTATTTGCTAAAAGTTTTTCCAGATAATGTACCACAACAAAGATTACCACCAAGTATTAGAGCAGATGTTTCAAGAATGGAACAATTATCTGAAGAAGCAAGATTTTTAGCAACACATAAAATAAAAACATTTGAAGAATTAAGTAACTATCAAGATGATGTGAATTTTAAAATAAAAGAAATACTAGACCAAAGAGAAAGACTTTGGGCAAAAAGAAAGTTATCAAAAGATGGAAATGAAATGCACGAATATGCAGAGCAGATTTCATCTTTAAATGATAAATTAGTTAAATTAAGAAAGAGGGTGGAATTATGTGAAGATATTAAAACAAGAGTACCGAAGATAGATAATAATTTATCTGAATTAGATACACAAGAAGAAATGGAAAAAGAAACAAAAGAGAGAAAAAAAGAGAAAAGAAAAAAAGGAAAGGAGTAAATGATATATGAGTGTTAATGGAGATGTATCAGAACAAGTAGTAAGATTAAGTTTAGAGGGATTTGAAATTTTAGCAAGACTAACAGGTAGTGGAGCAAAGAATGTTGCTGCAATGATTTATACTATAATGAAAGATAAAAGACAAACAAAAGGAAAAATTAGACTTAATAATATGTTAAAAACAGGAAAGCCTTTAAAAATATTTACAGTAAGCAGAGAAGATTTAAAAACATTTGCAAGAGAGGCAAAAAATTATGGTATTTCATATTGTGCTTTAATCAATAGAAATAACAAAGACATTGATGGAATGGTAGATGTTATGGTTAAAGATGAAGATGCTTCAAGAATAAATAGAATTGTAGAAAGATTTAAACTAACAACAACAGATACGGCGAAAATGGATACTGTTATTACAAAATCTATTGAAGATAGAGAGACAGAAAAAAGAGAAAAGGGTATTCCAGAAAAATCAAAGGAACAACAACTAGAAGATTTACTTGCTAAAAAGCCTATGCAGACAGAAGAAACCTCAAAAGTAAATTTCAATATGGCAAAGACGGAAAAAGACCCTCTGTCAGAGCCTTCCTCAACGACTTCCAAAATGCAAGAAGGGGTATCTAAAGGAGCAAAGAAACCATCTGTAAAGAAAGAACTTGCAGAACTTAAAGTTGAAGCAAAGAAATTAGATGAACAAAAATCTAAAGAAAAGGTTAAAGTAAATATAGCACCTATTCAAAATAATAAAAAAGCAAAATCAAGTAGATAAGGAGGAATGTTTAATGGAAGAAATGAGAACAATTAATTTAGATAAATATGATTATCGACTAATATTAAATGCATTAAATGAATTTAGAAATATAAAAATACAAGAAAATGTTGATATAGAAATCATAGATAAGTTAATGTCAAAATTATTAAAAGCCCCTGTAAATAAGAAGATGTTATCTTTAAATAGAACTGCAAAGGGAAAATTTACAAGCAATGAAGCAAGATGAAAAAAGAATAATGAGAGTGTTGTATGTAATAGGAATTATTCCAATTATTTGGATTGCTCTCCTTTTAGCTCCTTATACTAAAGGTGGACTTATAGAAATAATAAAAAATGGTAGTGTTGCATTAAATCAGCCATTTAAAATAGTTATCGTAGAGAATAGCATTAGAACTATTCTTATTTTTTTGATTATTTATATATTTTCAATCTTATTATATAAATCAACTAGAAAAAATTATAGGAGGAGAGAAGAAAATGGTTCAGCCAAATGGGGCGAGGCAAAGGAATTAAATAAAAAATACAAACAACCTAATAATTATAATAAGTTGCTTACTAAAAATGTTTCTGTTGGATTAAATGGAAGAAAGCATAGAAGAAATGTTAATGTATTAGTTATTGGTGGTTCTGGTGCAGGAAAGACATTTAGTTATTGTAAGCCAAATGTAATGCAATGTGCAACATCGTATGTTATACTTGATCCAAAAGGAGAAATCGTTAGAGATACAGGTTATTTATTAGAAAAAGAACGGATATGAAATCAAAGTATTAGACTTAATAAATATGGAGAAATCACATTGTTATAATCCGTTTGTATATATAAAAACAGATAATGATGTTCAAAAATTAGTAACAAATCTTTTTAAATCAACAACACCAAAAGGAAGTAGTACAAACGACCCATTTTGGGATACTGCTGCAAGTATGTTACTTTTAGCTTTAATATTTTATTTGAAATATGAAGCACCAGAAGAAGAACAAAACTTTGTAATGGTAATGGAATTACTACGAGCAGGAGATGTTAAAGAAGATGATGACGAATATGTTAGTCCTCTTGATATGTTATTTAATAGATTAGAAACAAGAAATCCAGAGCATATTGCTTTAAAATATTATAGAGCATATCATTCAGGTTCAGCTAAAACATTAAAATCAATACAAGTAACTCTTGCTGCAAGACTTGAAAAATTTAATTTAGAGAGTATGGCACAACTTACACAAACAGATGAATTAGACTTGCCAAGTTTAGGAGAAAAGAAAGTTGCATTATTTGCAATTATTCCAGATAATGATACATCATTTAATTTTTTAGTTAGTGTTTTATATACACAACTTTTCCAACAATTATTTTATTTAGCAGATTATAAATATGGTGGCAGTTTGCCAGTTCATGTACACTTTGTAATGGACGAATTTGCAAATGTAAGCCTACCAGATGACTTTGATAAAATATTATCAGTAATGAGGTCAAGAG
>CAMCQH010000052.1 GCA_945877035.1 uncultured Clostridium sp.
AAATTAACTATCGCCACTTTCATTTTTACTAAAGTAAAAACAAAACGTGCCACGTTAATTTAATTGTTGCAGAGAAAATATAAAGAGCATTCCTGCAACAATTATTTATGCTTCTTCTTTGAAGTAGTATGAGTAACAAGTCCCAAGCGTAACTTTCCTTCTGGTTTTGCCAAGAAGTTTTTAAATTGTTTTATTGCTACAAATCTTATAATCTTTTGATTTTTCTTAATCTTAAATTCTACAGCTCTTTTTCTAATCTTTGCAACTTCTGTTTTAGTATCATAATTTTCATCAATCTTATCATCGTGAAAATAATATTCTCCTAAATCCATATAATTTATATCTAATTCTTTTTTCAATGTGCTTAAATAATCATCTAATTGAGTTTTATTCATATTAACACTAACTTTAACATCTTCAAGTTTTCCATCTCTTTCTATCATGCTTGGTACATCTACAATACCTTTATCATATAGCTTGTCTATCTGTTCAATAAAACTACTTCTAAAATTTATTTTATCTATTTCAAAACTTCCGTTTTTGTTTTTCTTTAATGTTGCAGTATCAATAAATTTTGATATAAAGCTTTGTTTTTCATCTTTACTTTTCATAGTCCAAAGTTTTAATAGAACATCTTTATACATTTCGTGTTCAGTTAGTTTTTTTCTTTCAATATCTCTTTCAGCCATTAGGTGTTGAGGATTATAACTTTCTTTATCGAAATCTAATGCGTCAATTCTTTTATTTTCTAGTATAGATAACTTTTCTTCAATCAATTTGTAATCTTCTGAGAAATCTTCCATTTCAAGAATACCGTTCATATAAGCCTTTTTTAGTCTGTCTTTCTGTTGTTGTAATTTTTTTATTTCTTCGTCAATTTTCCTACTTTCATCATCTTTCTTTTCAGCAAGTATAGGGTAGAAGTATTTTTTAACATGAAAATCATACTCTACTAAATCCAAAATATAATCAATTAAGCAGTTTTCAATTTCATCTTCGTTATAGTACAATTTGCAAGTATCACAGTAGTAATACATATATTTAGATTTCTTTCCACCAGTTCCTTTACAAGTCATTATTTGACCACAAGTAGGACACACTAATTTTTGAAAGAATATATAAACTCTATTTCTACAATATGCTCTTTGATTTGTTTCTTTTTGTTTTTGAACTTCTTCCCACATAGCTCTTGTTATAATAGGAGGTACAACATCCATAAATAGTTCTGTTTCTCTATCATTATCATATTTGTATCTTTCATAATCGCCCATATATATTTTATTATTTATAATTCTGTTAATAGAGGAATCAATCCAATGTTTTACTTCTGGATATAAAACTTTTTCTTTATTTAAAATATTGGCAATTGTTTGATAACTTTTCCCCTCTAAATACATTTCAAATATTCTAACAACTACATCTTTAGTAGTATTATCAATTTTCAATGTTTTATCTTTATCTCTATAATAACCTATAGGACATTTTCCAGGAATATGACCAGCTTTAATTGCACCATTTAATCCAAATTTTGTTCTTTCTGAGACAATTTCAATTTCTAGTTGAGAAAGAACTGTTAACATTCTAACAAAGAAACGACCATTTGCAGTTGATGTATTTACATCATCTCTATCACATATTAAATAGCAATGATATTTTTCAAGAGTACTAATTAAAACCTCTAAATCACGAACAGACCTTGTAACTCTGTCTAATTTATAAGCTACAATATAGTTAATTAACCCGTTTTTCATATCTTCTAGCATTGTTTGAAATGCTGGTCTGTTCTTCATATCTTTAGCAGAAATTCCTGCGTCTTTATAAACTTTAAATATCTCAAATCCTTTGTATTTGCATAATTGTCTTAATTTTTCTTCTTGCTCTCCTAAACTAAAACCTTCCCTTGCTTGATCTTCGGTACTTACTCTAATATAAATACCTGCAATTTTCTTTTCTTCTGAAAATGGTGTACTTAAATTCTCCATTTGAACCTCCTAAAAATACAAAAAAGTGCCAGAAAGCCTTTGCTAACTAACACTTAAAAATTCATCTTATTATTTACTTGTTATCCTTGCTGATAAAAAGAAAACTTCTAGTATTAGTTACCACTGATAAAATCTCTTAATTTTGAGAGTGGGTATTTATTAGCTAAATTACCTATGTAAAAATATTCATGTTCATTAAAGAATAAATACAATTTACCTTTTATGACTACACTATGTGGCTCTACATAAGCAATATTAGTTTTTTCAACCATTCTCAAATTACCATTCTTTATCTTTGGTTCACAATTACTAAAAGTGCAAGCCCATTCAATCTTAGAACGTAATTCTTTTTCTATTGCTATTTCTCTTTTAACTGTAGATATCATATCACAAAAACCTCCTTTTTTCAATAATTTGAGGCTATTATTTACTTTTATTTCCAAAAAGCAAAAAATAAGCCGACTAAATCGACTTATATATGTGAAATGATATTCACTTTTTTGTTTTCCTTAAACTCACTTGTTGCAATACTTTCAAGTGGTTCGACGAAAACGCATTATGGAGCCAATAAGCAGAATCGAACTGCTGACCTACGGGTTACGAATCCGTTGCTCTACCAACTGAGCTATATTGGCATATAGCAACCTCAGCATCTATCAACTGAGTTATATTAGCATATACCTAATAAAATTAGATATTTATATACTTTACTACTGACAATATAAAATCAATTAAAATTGTTATTACAAAAATGTTTATAATTATTACTTGTGTTCTTTTCTTGATTAAAAGTGTAAATTTTTTTACTTTTAATTCTACAAATGGATGTATTTTTTCTACAAATATTACACCTAATATTCCCCATGCTATTGAATATGGAAGACTTATTCTTCCTTGAAAATTTAATACTTCATTAGAATAATCCCACCATTTTAATCCAAATAAACTTTCTAGTACAACAGCTACAATGTATTCAAATATAGTAAAAAATATCATACAAATAGCAAATTTTCCTAATGTATTAGTTTTCACATTTTTTAACATTTGTATCATGATAATTGCTGCAAATCCATACATTGGGCATAATGGTCCATATAAAAATCCTCTTTTATTGAATACTCCTAATGTTACTAAACAAAATGCTGTTTCTAATAGCCAACCTAAAAAAGCATATATAAAAAAATATAGTTCCATTTCTTGTGTCTCTTTTAGTTCGTTTTTTTCTACTAATATTGTACTATCCATATATCCCCCTAAAGTTTTTATACTTTATTATTATGTTTTTAATTTTAGCATATTTACATGATATTTGCAAATGTTTTTATAGATTATAAAAAAGCAACTACATGTACTAAATAAAATAATCTATTTATAGCTCATATAATCGCTTTTATTTACTTGTATATTTTTATTTACTATTTATTGTTATTTTTAAATTTCGTTTCTCTTCGGAAATTCATTCCGAAGAGAAACTTTTTTTCTTTAATACTTAATCACAATATACTTACCGTCTTTTATTATGTTAACTCTAAAGTACTAAATACTAAAGCCAGGAGCCACTCCATAAGAGTCGCTAGCATTGTCATAGTTGCAAGAGCTGTTCGAATGCACTTCGCAGAAATAAACGCTACTACAATTATAAGGCGAGCGAAGCCACCACTTCGAAGGGCTGCTTGTATTTGGTTTCTTTGTATAATTAGTACTTGAATTATATGTTGTACTTCCTAATGTTGTTTTATAATATTTATACTGGCTTCCTTCTGTTGCTATTGCATGTCCTCTTGTTACTCCTCCATTATATCCATTATTCCATATTTCTCCACATGATAATAACCATAAATAATCGCTACTATATGTTTTTGATCCTTTGTTATTATATGTTTGTATGAACTCTTTTTGTACTTGTTTTATTTTATCTTTTATACTTAATCCATTATATGTTGTACTATTTAATGTACTTCTTAATGCACATGAGCCCCAACCTCCTGAATTTGTATCACTACTATTCATTTTTGCTGATGTTATTAAAAATGTTACATATTCAAAGCTTATTCCTGCTTTTCCTGTTGCTGTTTTTGCTCCATCATATGCTGTTTCAGTTGTTAATGTATCATGATTAAATCCCAATATTCTTACTTTTTTACTATCTACTGTTGCTGTATCTCCTACTCCTAATGTTTTAGTTTCTCCATTTAATTTTACATTTACCTCTACTGTATCATTTGTTATTGAAGAATTATTTGATATCATTTTTGCTATTGTTGATAGTTCATCCCATGTATATGTTATTGCTGTGGCTGTGTGTGTTGTTGCTTCTGATACTGTTACACTATTTTGTACTTTTAATGTTTTTTGTTCTGCTATTACTTCTTTTGTTTGTTCATTTTTTGTTGCTACTATTTTTATACTGTATTTTGTATCTTGTTCTAGATTTTCTATTGTATATACTAGTCCTGTTGCTTCTTCTCCTGTTGCTGTTTTTTCTAAAGTATATTCTGCATCAGCTTCTGTTTTTTTATAAATTTCTAACGTTCCACCTTTATTTCCATTTGTTGTTATTTTTATTGTTATTGAATTTGTTGTACTTGTTATATTTTCTACTGTTATTTCTAATGGTTCTGCTGTTGTTCCACCTTCATAGATATCTTTTAGTAATATTTCATATCCATCTTCTGTTGTTATTCCTATTATTTTTCCATCTTCTCCCTTATTTACTGTTCCATACTTTCCTAATATTTCTTCTAATTGTTCTTCTGTTATGCTTCCTAGTGGTGGTTCCAATTGTTTTTCATAAATATCTAAAGCTATTTTTTCTTTTATATTTGCTATTTCAGACTCCCTTTTCGCATTCTCTGCTTGTGCAAATATTCCTGTGTTTGTTATAGCTTGTATTGATATCCCTGCCAATATCAATAATACTATAATGTTTAGTATGTTATTGATGGTTAGGCTGTAGAAAATCAGACTGAATCTTCCTTCTTTATTCAGCCTGACCAGCTATAACATTCATAGTAATAAATTGCGGTAGCTTTCAACAACTTGCTATGGATTTTCTATTATTTTTTCTACTTTTAAATTTTGTATCTTTTTTATTTTTTTTATTTTTCTATTGCTATTTTTTTTATTCCATTGTACAATTTAGATATAGTTTCCCCCTCCCCAGAATTAACAGGCTTTTGGAAGGATATTAAATTGTTAATTTTTAAGTTGTATTTGGTATAATCATATGTCCTTTGTGGCAATGTGGACATAGATTAAAGTCTTTCCCTATTGTTTTCTTTAGTAATTCTAGAGTGGGAAACTCTTTTTTGCTTTTTACTTTTGTTCTTGTTAAGATTTTACATCTTAATAATTTTTTCTTTTTATTTTTGTTTCCTAATAATCCATAATATCTTATTTTCATAAATCTTGGTGGTAATATATGTAACAAAAATCTTCTTATAAATTCTTCTATACTTACTGTCATTTCTTTCATTTTGTTTCCATCTTTATAATCTCTCCATTTAAATGTTACTTTGTCTTCTTCTATTTTCATTATTCTTTCATTTGATATTGCCACTCTATGTGTATATCTTCCTAAATATTCTATTACACTATTTGCATTTTTAAATGGCTCTTTACAATATACTATCCATTCTTTTTTATACATTTTTCCTATTAATTCATTATATATTGCTGGATTTTCATATTCTTTCATTTTTTTGTAATATTCTAATTTTTCTTTTTTCATATATTCTAAAAACTTCCCCTTAAATACTTTTGACATTACCTTTACTGGTATAAAAAAATCTTCTTCTTTTTCTTTCCATTTTAATGTTTTTGTTACTCCTCCTGTTACTACCATATGTACATGTGGATGATACATTAAATTTTGTCCCCATGTATGTAATATACTAAAAAATCCTATCTCTGCTCCTAAATATTTTT
>CAMCQH010000053.1 GCA_945877035.1 uncultured Clostridium sp.
ATAATTTTGTGGATAACGTTTCGGATTTTTTTCAAAAAAGACCGAAACTTAAATATGAAAAATCTTTACAATAGCCTTATTTTCTGGTATAATTATGTATTGTAAAAGAGGTAATTTAAATGACAAAAATATATGATTGGAAAAATAATATAAAAGAAAATGAATTAAATAATGTTATAGAAACTTTAAAAAATAATGAATTAGTTATACTTCCAACAGAGACAGTTTATGGACTTGCAGCAAGTGCTTTTTCAAATCAGGCTTGCAGTAAAATATTTACTGTTAAGGGTAGAGCCCAAGACAATCCTTTAATAGTTCATGTAGCAAATAAAAAAATGATTTATGATATTACAGAAAAGCCAAATGAAATAGAAGAGAAACTTATTGATAGCTTTATGCCAGGGCCATTTACACTTATACTAAATAAGAAAAAATGTATTTGTGATACTGTAACTTGCTTTCGGAGAAACAGTTGGTATTAGAATGCCTAGCCATCCAATAATTCATGAAGTAATTGAAAAAAGTAACATTCCACTTGCGGCACCTAGTGCAAACATATCTACTAAACCAAGTGGAACTTGTATAGAGGATATTAAAGAAGATTTTGAAGGAAAAGTAGAATTAATAGTTGATGGGGGTAAATGTAATATTGGAATTGAATCTACCGTTGTGAAGGTTATAGATGGTGTTCCTGTTATTTTTAGACCTGGATTTATTACTGAAGATGATATAAGAAATGTCATACGGAAGTGTGAAACTTAGTGATAATTTATTTAAAAAAGTTAAAGAAAATGAAAAAGTAGAAAGTCCTGGTATGAAATATAAACATTATGCTCCTAAAACAAAATGTATATTAGTAGAAACAGGTATAAATCAAATATCCAAGATAAATGATAATTTAATCTCTAATAATAATTGTTGTGTATTAGGTTTTATAGAAGATAAAGAATATATTAATATTCCTGAAAATAGATTTATTAGTTTGGGCAGTAAAAATAATCTTCAAGAGATTTCTAGTAATATTTTTTCTAGTTTAAGAAAAGTAGATAGATTAAATTGTGACCTTGCAATAATAGAGGGATTAGAAGAAAAAAATTTAGGACTTAGTATAATGAATAGATTAGTTAGAGCTTGTGAAAATAATATTATATAAGTAAACAGGAGAACGAAGCATCGTTCTCCTGTTATGATTTTGGAAGTTGTTTCTTAATTCATAGCAATTCTGCACATTTCAAGAACGGACTCCTTAGTTTTGGCTCTTGCGAAGAAACATCCATTGTGGCAAAATGTTGCATCCTGTATGCCAGAAATTACAGGCAATGTCTGTTCATTTCCACCAGCCCATTCCTTAGGAAAAGAAACAAGCTGTTCAAACTTTTTCTCAATGGACGGCGGAACACTTTGTGCTGCCCAACCTCCTGCAGGATACGGGAAGATTACGAACTTCACATTGTAGTTGTGAGTTTGGTTATAGCTTACAACATCTTCCAGCCACGGCATTGTCTGTGCAGGAATCTCCAAAATCCCATCATTGATGCAGTCATATCTTTTTTGAAGTTCCTTTTTTGTAGCAACTTGTACGACCTTATCTTTGATAATTTCTTTCAGAATACCAAACACAATTGCCTCAACTCTGCAAAAAGCATCGTCATAATTTGGAACCTCCATCCACGACGGAAGAAACTTTGGAATAAAACTAAAGGTATGATTGCTAACCTTCTCGCCATTGTCTTCCATATCTACTGGAATGATAACTTCTCTGTCAATCTGTTCTTTGATTGCCTTGATTTCATCATCATCTATAGATATGCATTCCCCAGTCATAACATTCCTAATCGCTTCCTCGGCAAACTCCTTCCATACCAGTCCTGCACTAGCATACTTCTCGCCTGTAGGTCTGCATACATTAAAACCTGCCATATGGTGATCGAACATTCCACCTCCAATATCAATTACGATATCGAGTTTATTCAACTCATCAAAGTTTCTTGTCCGCACCACATATGCATCAGTATTCATGTGTGCAATTTCAAGTATTGCAATGCCAACAACCTCATCACAATGAAATATGCCATTATGTGTACCAAAATTCATTGTGCATTTTGTGTTGCAACGTTCTCCTACTCCAATAATCATATTTCTACCTCCTCAAATTATTTCTTATTGTTTTTGTGAAACTATATTATTTCAACCCTATGATGTAACTAGGGGGTATATAGATAAATGCTAGAAAACTAGCATAACTCAATTTTATTATACCATAAAAAGCTAGTTTCTGCAAATATTTCAACATTTAAAAGCTATTTTATATTATTAAATAAATATAATGCTACTTTATTTTGCTCTGTTATATCCATCTCCATAAGTTTAGACATTGCAAACATTACAAGCTTATATTTTCCAAAGTTTATAAGTGTAGTTCTATATTCTTCATCAATATCTTTTAGCATTTTATCAAATTTTTCATAATATTCTTTAGTATTGTATATAAGCTCTGACCATTTGCTTTGGCTCATACATATTTCTAATCTTAATTTATCTTTTATATCCATATCATTTATCATATTTATTAAATATTCAACTTTTTCATTTTCCATATTCTAATTACCTCCATATTAAAATCTTGTATCGTTTTTCTTTCTATTATTTTTAACATTATTTATCTCATCTTTTGGCTTAATTTTTCTAGCTATATTATTTGCAATTTCATTCTCATCGTCAGTAAATATTCCATTTTTATATAGGTCATCACTAACAATTTTATAGTTATTATCTTTGTCGTAGCAAATTCTTTGGTGAAAATGTTTCATAATACTGTGCCAAAATTCTTTGAATTTGTGTAATTGAGCCTTTATGCTTTCTTTTTCCTCTTGTAACTTGTTAATAATTTTATCTTTAGCAGATAATCCACCTTTTAAATTATAAATTTCTTTATCTTTTTCTTCTATCTGATATTTAAGTGAACGATTTTCTTTTTCTATTTCAAAAGCACTATGTTCAAAATCTCTAATAGCCATATTCAAGTCATTTACACTTCTAACCGTTTTAGTGACATCTTTTACATCTTCTGCATAATTTTTGATTTTTTGAACATCCTCGTTTGAAATAACCATATTATTTTTATTCATCAAAGTAGGCTTTAAATTGTCTAATATTGTATTTATATCTTTACTTGTATTATCAAGTTCTCTAGTTTGAATGTTTGCTTTTTCAAGTTTCTGTTCTTTTTTAGCTAGTTGTTTTTTGATTTCTCTGTAATTGACCATATCATTAACATTGATGTCTTGATTTCTACCTTTTTGCTTTTCTTTTAACTTAAAATCCATATCATAGAATTTATTAAAAGACTTTATACAAGCATTTCTCATTTTATCTTGTATTTGTGTTAATGTGGTTTTAGTAAATAACTTTGATTTTACTACTTGTTTTTTCATTCCTCTTTTACAATCATAAGAAACTGGAACACCAACAATGTGCATATGGGGAGAAACTTCATCAAAGTGTATTGTTGCATTTGCTATTTTGAAATCTGGTACAATTTTAATTAAGTCCTTTACTTGCTCATTATATACATCAACCATTTTTAGCCTATATTGTTGGTCTTTATCGTTCCAAAAGTCCATATCTCCAAGTTCTATTATAATTTCACAAGCTATATCGTTTTGAGATTCACATACCTTTTTAAAGTAATCTCCAATTTTTCTATCTTCACGAGTTTGTCTGCCGTTATATTCAATTCTAGCTTCTTCAAATTCATTTAAATATAATTGTTTAACATCATTTACAATATCATCTGTACCATAAATAGTTCTAATTAACTCTCTTTGATTATCATAATCTCTTAAATTGTGTTTATTAACATCTGATAAATCTTTCGCATTTTGAATTGCATTATTAGATAAGGAAGTAGTACCAGATACATTTTCTTTTGCAACTTTCTTTGCTAATTTACTTTTATTTTTATCACTACCTAAGTGAAAAGAATATGCTAATTCTTGCTCCATAAAAGCACCTCCTTTAGAAATTTCTTCATCGAACAAAAGTGACATGATTACTTTTTTATTTTTGTAAAATATTTATATGTCACGTATTTGTTCGTGCGCCAAATTTTGTTAAAAATTTGTGTGCATTTGTTAGCCGAAGGCTTTACAAAAATACGAAGTATTTTTTATAGGACTTTGACCTTGCCATAAGTCCTAACCCAGTAGGAGTAAATTAAGTACACTTTATAAAAATTTGTATTTATAGACAGCTAAACAGATATAAAATTATAGTTCTAAAAGTAGTGAAATTAAATTTTAGGAGGAGTTTATTATGGTAGAGATAACTTATCACAAAGAAGGAGATTTTTTTGTTCCTGACTTATATTTGGAAAAGGAAGATTATGAAAATGATTATATTATTGGAAAATATGGACATTTACGATTAGAGTATTTGAGAAATTATAGAAATACTGAATATACAATAATGTTTATGAACAAGACTTTAAGAAAACATATTGTAGAAACTGACAAACAAGCTAAACAAAGATTTGAAGTACTTATGAAACAAATACTAGAAAAAAATCCTATTGATGAAAACTTGAAAAATACCAATCCTTTAGAATGGACTGGACTTATGAATAATTATAAGCATATAGTTGACGAAATCATATTTAAAGAATTAATCTACTGCTAGTAATCAATATGATAGAAAAACAAACGCCGAATCTTTTCAGATCCGACGTTCGTTTTTTACTGTTGCCAACATTATCT
This sequence comes from uncultured Clostridium sp., assembly GCA_945877035.1. GTDB lineage: Bacteria > Bacillota > Clostridia > TANB77 > CAG-508 > CAG-269. The sequence goes on from CAMCQH010000053.1 coordinate 4,755, forward strand.
TGTCGGCAATTCTTCCCACCATTTGCAGTTTTCTTCAGGAACGGAAGTATATCCCCAAAATTCTCCGTCTTCATCAGGGCAAGCTGGTACCATAGAAGTACTTCCAGATGTATATGAAGTTGAAACATCTGACAAATCAACAATAAGTTGGTCAGTCATAGATCTAGGTTCGCCATCAGGTCCAGGTCCTTGATATGAGGGAACTTTACCTTTCTCATCGACTTCCCATTTAGGTAAGGGAAGTCGATGAGAAAGGTAAAGTTCCCATTTAGGTAAGGGAAGTTTTTTGCCAGTAAATTTCCCAGTATACCAACCGTTATCTTCTTTTTGCCAAATCGTTTCCTCGTACTCATATGGTGTTTGCCGTTTTTCTGCACATTCTGCACAAATTAATGGAGTTGTGTCCATATAAGGACGCCAAAGTTTTACATTCCGCTTTCCACAAATGGAACACACATAATTTTCTGTCTTAATTTTCATTTTGAAATCCTCCTTGTCAATCGACATATTGAATTGGTGTGTTGCTTATTACAATACCGAAGTATTATGTATATTATAGCAGGTTTTCCATAAGAAATCAAGTTTTACAAAATTCTCGATATTATTGCAAAGTTGTAGCTAAAATTACAAAAATTTACAGAATTTATTGACTTTTAGCTAAAATCTCGAGTTTGACAGTTTTAAAGAAGTAAAAAGCCTGTAATGCACTTAAATAG
>CAMCQH010000054.1 GCA_945877035.1 uncultured Clostridium sp.
TTTATAATTTTTTATTTAAATTTTAAAATTCAACCTCAGCGACAAATTACTATTTCACTAACTAATTAATAAATTAAAGCCAATTTATCTGCTATCTCCCTTTTAATTTTACCATTATCTTTTAAAATGTTATATTCATTTATTTGTAAAAATATTTCTAGCTTATCTTTCCATTCTTTCATTGAAATAATCTTTACCATCCGGTGCATTTTTCCAAGTTGTTAATCCCATATTTTCTTTTTTACTATCTACTCTATTATAAATTATTTCTGGAGCTGTCATTCCGGTAATTGCAAAATGTAATTTATTTTGAACATTTTTATAAAATTCTTGTGTTGTTTCACTATTTTTATCATAATCAAAACTGCATTCTTTGTATATATCAGTTATTTTTTGATAAAATCTTCTTTCACTTGCTCTAATTTCTTTTATCTTAATTAATAATTCATCGAAGTAATCTTTTCCAAATTTAGGCCCATTTTTTAGCATTTCACTATTAACAACAAAACCTTTTTTTATATATTCTTTTAAAGTTTTTGTTGCCCAGATTCTAAAATCAGTTGCTTCTTTTGAATTTACTCTATAACCAACTGCTATAATTGCGTCTAAACTGTAGAAATTTGTATTATACTTTTTTCCATCATTTGCAGTTATTCGAATTTTTCGAATAACTGATTCTTCTTGTAATTCTTCTGTTTTAAAAATTTCCTTCAAATGATAGTTAATAGTGTTTACTTCTACTCCAAATAATTCTGACATTGACTTTTGTGTTAGCCAAAAATCTTCTTCATTATATAAAACTTCTACTGATATATTTTCATTATTTTGACTTTGATATATTATTAAATCTTTTAAATTTTCTATATTATTCAATTGGAATCACATCTTTCATACTTAATTTTATAGCCTCACAATACCGAGAACTATTGTTTGTATTTTATATTTTATTTTCCTCTTTGTCAATAATTTATAACAAATTTAATCATTACTTTTAAAATTAATATTTGCTAATTTTGCTTGTTTGCACAAGTCTTTTGTTTGTAGTTTATATTGTTTTCCATCTTTTATAAAATGTGTACCACATTGTCTAAATTCAAAATCAACATTTTTTCTTATAACAAGTTTCGCACATTCCATTAGGATTATTAAATGAAAAATAAGATGCAGGGCCAACTTGAGGAGTACCTATTCTTGAAAACAAAAGTCTAAGTGCAGAATACATATCACTTATGGTTCCTACTGTTGATCTTGCATTTCCACCAAGTCTACTTTGATCAATAATAACTGATGGATTTAATAAAAAACTCCTTATATATTAAATTTCTTTTATTGGATGTAATTCTATATATCTTCTTTCTCCAATAGGTTCTAATTGAATTTTAGGATTTTCATTATCCCATTCATAACCAATTGCATTTGGATTATATTTCGAAATTGCTTCTTGCAAATCTTGTATTGCTACGCAAAAGTCTTCTTCGTTAAAAGGTTCACCTTGGAACATTAAATATTTTGCTTTTGGTAATTCTATAACGTCAAATCCATCTGGAATTACTCCATCACAGTTAATGTCTACTTCTACACCTTGAACATAAACTGATGTATTTTCTTTAATATATTTATATTTTACACCATAAGGTATAAATAAAGATATAGGAATGGGATTTTTTGAATATTCAAAAGGATTACAATTGAATTCTTTTTGAAATGCTCTTTGGTAACCATCTACACTTTTAAATCCCATTTCAAAAGCTATATCTGATACTTTAACTTTTTCATCTCTTAATTTTAAAGCAGATATTGATAAACGCAATTTTCTTATATAATCTGTTATTGATATTCCTATATAATTTTTAAAGATTTTATAAGAATACCATGGTGAAAAAAGAGATTCGTGTGATAAATCTGCTAATGTAATGTCTTCACATAATTTCTTTTCAATATGATCTTGCATTCTTTGTACTGCTAATATTTTTTCATCCATTTTGCACCTCCATTCAATTATTATTTTAATATTGTTTCAAATAAATTTCTCGACTTATTTTGCTATTTTAAAAGAGTAAATTTAAAACAATTTACCCTTTCAAATTGTAATTTGCAAATCATGTTATTTATTTAATAACCAATCTGCTATATCAATAATTTCTATTCCTTCTTTAATATAACCTTCATGATTTAGTTTTGCAATAATTATTTTTTTATACCCATCTCTTATATTTAATAATGGTGTTATTTCTCTATTTAATACTTGTTCACTTTCCAAATTATCTGTTACTTGAATATATATTTGTTCATCATTTTTCATAGCTACAAAATCAACTTCTTTTTCATACAAAGTTCCAACATATATTTCATATCCTCTACGTAATAATTCAATTGCTACAATATTTTCAAGTATTCTTCCATAATCTTCATTTTTTCTACCTAAAATTGCTCTTCTAAATGATGTATCTACTAAATAATATTTATCTTGCGTATTCAAATATCTTTTTCCCTTTATATCATATCTGCGTACTTTATAAAATGCATATGCATTACACAAGTACTCAATATATTTAGCAATTGTTTTATGATCTGCTGTTTGATTACTAGATTTTAATAAATTTTCTATTTTAGTTGAAGATGTTAGATTAGAAACATTATCTAATAAATAATCACTTAATTTTTTTAATAAATCTTCATTTTTTATATTATATTTTTGAACAATATCTCTTAATATTAATGTATTATAAATATCACTTAAATAATTATTTTTATCAACTAATTCTTCATATAAATAGGAACCTGACATTCCTCCATCTTGCATAAATGTATTAAATGCTAGATATTGATTATCATAATTAAAATATTTCATATATTCTTCAAAAGAGAAGGGATATATTTTAATTTCGAAAGTTCTACCTGTAAATAATGTTGCTAAATCACTTGATAATAAGAATGCATTTGAACCTGTAATATATATATGATATTTTTCTTCTGCATGAATGCTATTTATTACATCTTCAAAACCATTACATTTTTGTATTTCATCAATTAATACATAATTTTCTTTGTTTTCATCAAAATTACCATCTATATAATTATATAATTTATCTCCAATCAATAAATTATCAAATTTCTTTAAATTATAGTTGATATGAATTATATTGGAATTATCAATATTCTTTTCAATATATTTTTTAAATAACTCTAATAATTTGGATTTTCCAGATCTTCTTACTCCTGTTATCACTTTAATATCAGGAGTATCAATTACTCTTATCATTGTATTTAAATACATATCTCTATCAATTATTTTCATTCACTCCACCTCTATAATTATTATAGCAACTAATTCCCGAAAAGTCAATTTTTTTTATTTTTGGGGAATTGATTAAATTTTTATTACTTATTTTATGCAATAAAATATATAATATTCATAATGAAAAATCATTTTTTTCAGTATGTTTTCCATTTATTATTCCTCCATTCATTTTAATAACTTACTATTTATCTAACGTTATACTATCATAAAATCAGATATTGTTATTAAACAACATCTGATTTTCTTGGCATAACAATTGCAGCAATTATATACGCAATTATTCCACTTCCTGCACATGCAGTAAATAAAATCCATAATAATCTTACTATTGTTGGATCTATGTCAAAATATTTTGCAATACCTCCACATACTCCATCTAGTTTTTTTCCTTCTTCTATTTTGTATAATCTTTTTTTCATAAAATTTCTATTCCTCCTCAAATTCTATATCTATGCTTCCTATTCCACCATCAATTTTAATAGTATTTTCTCCATTACCATATGTTACATCATCTGCTACTTCTTTTCCATCTATTTTTATAGACCCTATACCTTTATCTGCTTTGATTGTATAATTTTCTTTATCACCTTGGATATTTAATTCTAAGTTTCCTATTCCTGCATTTATTTTGCTATTTCCTGTAAGCTCTGATTTTACTTCAAATTTTCCTACACCCATATCTAAATTTAATTCATTTATATTTCCAGATAAAATACTTACTTTACCTGCTCCACTTTCAATTTTGCAGTCATCTGTTACATTTAGTTTTTCGATTGTTGTTTCTCCTGCACCTAATTCTAAATATAAATTTTCAGTATTTATATTTTCAATTTGTATTTTTCCAGCACCTGCATTGATTTTTACTTTTTCAAATTCTAGATTTTCTGGAATATATACTACTAAGTCTCCTTTATCATTTCCTGAAAATAAGCTATGTTGTTTTTCTTTTATTTGTAGATTTTGATTATTTTGTTTACAATTAATATCTTTATTATTTGTTTCTGCTATTAAGAAGTCTCCCTTTTTTATAATTAGATTTGTGAAGGCAACATCTATATCTAGTGTTGCAACATCACTGTTTTCAAAATTTATCATGCTCATTTCACCTTTTATAGTTTCATCTTTTATTGTTTTATCTTCTTTTTGTAATCCTAATACTCCTGATAAAGCATATAATGCTCCTAAAATTCCTGATATGATAGTTACAATAAGAAAAATTGCAAAGCTAAGGGCTAAATATTTAATTACTTTTTGAGCTGTTGTCATTTTATTTCTACACCTCCAAATACTGCTACACTATTTATATAAATTGTGTGGCTATTTTCAGTTGGTTTTGTATTTGCTTTATTTTCAACTCCTCCAAATATTGGTGTTGATTTGATTTTTATTTTTACATCTGATGGTACAAATATTTCGATTCCTCCAAATGTACTACTTGCATTTATTACTACATCTGATTCTATAATTGCATTTCTTAAATCACATTTAACTCCACCAAATACGGCTGTTAAATCTGCTCCTGTAAATTTTTCACCATCGAAATTTACATTTTGTCCTGCAAATGTTGCACAATATGAATTTTCTCCGCTTCTTTTTTCATTTAATTTTTTGATTTCACTACTTACTTTTCCACCTAAAACATCTTTAAAAATAATTGATAAACCAATTGCAACTAAAATTGCTGGGAAGGCTAATTTCCATATCAAGTCAAAATCTAAAACATCTTGACAAGCTAAAAGTAAAGCTACACCAATTAGTAGTCCTATTAAATTTCCTGTTTTTTCATTTTCTTTAAATATACCTATAAAGCATGGTATGATAATGAACAATGTCCACCATCCATCAAAAAATATGTTGATATTTGTGATTCCAAGTGCATTTCCTCCTATTATTAATCCAATAACAATTAAAACTATTCCCCATAATACATTTCCAAATTTTTTCATTTAATTTTCCTCCTTTTTATTTAATACCCATTTATTGTTTGGATTTTCTTCTAATA
>CAMCQH010000055.1 GCA_945877035.1 uncultured Clostridium sp.
TTCCAATTATAATTTTTTTATAAAAAAGGCTTGACTTTTAATAGTTAGTCTCCTTATATAATTTTATATTAATAGTATATTATCAAAATAAAAAAGTCAAATAGATTTTTTTAGAAAATTACAGATATAACTTCTATAACTTTATCTGCAAGTTCTGAAATGGATCTTTTAAAATCTTCAAAAAATCTTTTATCTTGTCGTTTATTCATTCTTTATTAAGCAATTTATAAGTATCGAAATAATTATAATACAAAAATAAAATTATCTAAAATGAAAAGGAATAAATTTCTAAATAAAATTCAAACTAATAAAAGGTGATAGAAATGAAAATATCTTTTATAAAATATGAAAAAGAAGAAGATTTTAAAATACCCCAATTATTGGGCATGAATGTAGAAGAAATAAAAGAACCAGAACAGATAGATGAAAAAATAGAAGAACTAAAAGAACAAAGATATACAACAATAGTTATACCAAATGAATTAGCAAGTTTTTCAGAAGATATAATAAACAAATATAAATATGATAATTCTCTAAATATCATTATTATTCCTTCTATAAATAAGTAATTTAAAAAGTTATTATTTATATTTTTTTCATTATCCCCATTCTAAAAATTCTAACAAAAGTTTTAGCAAACTTTTGAGAATTTTTGAACGGTCTCCACACTACATTGCAAAAATATAAATAATAACTTTTTAAATTATACTATTATAAATTAGTCATAAATAAAAAATTACCACATATAGATTTATAAAGAAAAACTGTAAGGAGGTAAAAAATGATAGAAGCACAAAGAGAAAATTTAAGTATAAATAAATTAATTGCAGAGAAAAAAGAAATCATATTTGTAGAAGGAGACATGATAGTACCAGATTCAAAGCCAGATATTTTGAACACAATTTGTACAAGTGGGGTTGTATCAATATACAAAAAAGAAGCCCAAGAGGAAAAGGTAAGACTTGATGGTGCTATAAATACATATATAATGTATATGCCAGACGGCACTGATGACACAGTAAGAGGATTAAACACAAGTATAGACTTTTCTGAAAATGTAAATGTTCCAAATTGTAAAGAGGGTATGAATGTAATTTCTGATGTTAATGTAAAATCAATAGAAGGAAAAGTAATAAATGGAAGAAAAGTTGGTATTAAGGCAACATTAGAAGTTAGTTTGAAAATTTACTTAAATGAAGATGTAGAAGTAATAAACGAAATTCAAGATGAAAGTAATGTGCAAATTTTAAAAGAAGACTTAAGGGTAAACTCATTAGTTGGTCAAGGTGAAACAAAAATTTATGCAAAAGATAATGTACAAATTGATAATATGGATAATTTAGCAGAAATCCTAAAAGTTCAAGTATGTTTAGTTGATAAGGACATAAAAATTAGCTATAACAAGGTTTTGACAAAATCAGAAGCAGAAGTAAGAATTATGTATTTAACAGAAGATAACAGAATAAATACAGTCAATTATAAAATACCAGTTGTAGGCTTTATAGACATTCCAAATGTTTCAGAGGAAAATATATGTGATGTAAATTATGAAATGAAAAATATCATTATAAAACCAAATTCACAAGAAGAACATTCAATATATATTGAAATTGAAATAGGTGTTACATGTTATGCATATGAAGAAAAACAAATCAATTTAATTCAAGACATGTACAGTCCTATGGAGAATATTGATTTTGAGAAAAAACAAATAATGACAATGACAGATAAGAGAAATGTTATAGAAATAAAACAAATAAGAGAAAAGGTTAATTTGAAAGATATAGATGGATTGAATTTAATTGATGTAGATATTGTACCATCAATAGTAAACGAAAGTAAAATCAATTCGAAAATTTTGTATGAAGCAGAATTGAATATGAAATTTATTTTTGAAAATTCTAGAACACAAATTATAACTAAAGATGCAAAAATTCCATTTGAATATACAATAGAAAACTTGCAAAATGGTGAAAGCTTAAATACAGACAGCAATATGGAAGTTAAAAATCAAGATTTTATTATTCAAGATGGAGGGGATATCAATTGCAATATAGATCTTCAAACAAATACAAATATGTACAGAACAGCAAATATAAATATGATAGATAAAATTCAGGAAAATGGTGATAGAGAGGAGCAAGATTACAGCATAGTAATTTATATTGTAAAAAAAGGAGATACTTTATGGAATATCGCTAAAGAATTTGGAAGTACAGTTGATGGTATAGCTAGAGTAAATGGTATTGAAAATAGAGACTTAATAATGCCTGGACAAAAATTGTATATTCCTAAATTTGAAAGAAATTTAGAAAAGGTTTAGAAAATTGGTTGTTCTAAATGTTGATATTTTGAGGAGGTAATAAAATAAATTTTGAGTAAGATTTATTCTAGACCAAGAATTAGAATTCCAAAAATATTTTTATCAAATATAGGAGATAAAAATTTTAGGAAAAAGCAAAAGATGGCAAAAATTTTTATAATAATAGTAATTGCATTTAGTACTGTGAAAATTGTATTAGATGCAATTTTGCCAATATTTGACACTTTGTGTAAGGATAAAGCAAAATCAATAGCAACAACAATATCAAATGAACAAGCAACAGTTGTTATGAGAGAACATTCTTATGATGAGTTATTTACAATTGAGAAAGATAATGATGGTAATATTACTATGATAAAATCAAATGTATTTCCAATAAATGAAATAATATCAGATGTTGCTGTAAAAATTCAAAATGAAATAGATGAAAGAGGAAGAGAAGATATTGAAATTGCACTTCGGGAGTTTTACTGGATTTAAATTGCTATCAGGTAAAGGTCCGGGAGTACCTATAAAAATATCATCAATTGGAAATGTAGAAACAGATTTAAGGAGTGAATTTACAGCACAGGGGATAAACCAAACTCTACATAGAGTGTATTTACAAGTAGTATGCGAAGTTAGTATTTTAACGCCATATGAGGATATTACTGAAAAAATAACAAATCAAGTTTTAATTGCAGAAAATGTAATTGTTGGAAGAATTCCGAATACTTACTATAATCTTGAAGGTATCGATACAAATACTGCTATTGAAGTTATAGAGTAGGTCAAAAGGGACGCCCCTTTTTGACCCAAAATTGAAATTCAAAATTTTCTATTGTATTTTTTAAAAAATTGCAAATGATATTAATATATTATTTGTTAAAGGAGGTTTTTTATAATGGAAAATTTTGAAAATCATGAAATAGAAAAAAAGGACAGACAGTTAGATAATTTGATTAATTTAGTTGAAAATCATACTAGAACAAAAAGACATTTAGAACAATATTCTCATATTGGTAATCCTGAAAATAAGGAAAATGCTAGAAAGATTCAAGATGTTAGAGAAGAACAAATAGAAGATTTAAAAGATAAGAGAAAAGGTAATGATAAGCAAACAAGGGAAGAACAATTGGAAAATGTTATTGAAAAATATATAAATACTGCTGGATATATTCGTAATAATGAAGATAATATGAGTGAAGAACAGTTGAATAATATGGAAAAGAAACAGGATAATAGAGAAATTCAAATTCAGAATTTGGAAGATGAATAGAAATGGTCAAAAGGGACGCCCCTTTTTGACCCTAAATTAAAATTCTTTTTCTTTTTTCTTAAATAAATTATCGAAATTAAATTTTTCATTTTTATCTTTTTGTTTATCATAATTCTCTTTTTCTATTATTTTTTTTCTTTGATAATTTGTAGCCCAATAATCCCTAAAAATAACAGCTAATATAGCCTTTGTTTCGTCTAATAAAGTTACTCCGAGAAAAGTGATTTCTAATATCTTGAATAGTTATTTTATAATTATAATTATTATCTTTAATTTCTTCTAAAAACTCCATTAGTTCTTGTGGTATTTTTTCAATATCTGACTTTGAAAGACAATTTAATATTTCTAATACTTCTGTTGAAGCTTTTGGATAATTTTCTTGTTTCATATTGACCTCCAAAAGTATTATAACATTAACAATTTTTTTAAACAATATTTTTTCAAAATATTTTATGAAATTACCTTGAAGATATTGATAATACAGAAAAATAATGTTAAAATTTTGTAAAAGATTTTATGAAAGGATATATTAATATATGAGTGAAGATTTAACTACTGAAATTGGAAAAGCTACAATAAATGTACCATCTTCTGATAAATCTAATTTTGATAATTTTTTCTATATGAACGTGTTAAAAAAAAGTAATTCTACTAAAGCAAGAGAATTAGCAGAAAAAATTCAAAAAATTTTAGAATATGAAATAAATATAATGCTACAAGAAGATAATAAAGAAATATTTGATGAAAGAAAGAGTAATTTTGTAAATTGTCCAATAGAACTTGATAATAACCACATTGGATATTTTAATACTATTGTAGAAAATAATTCAATGTTACCATATATGCTAATTTTTCCGAAAAAATTAAATAATAATGCTGAAATGATAGTAGATACCTTAAATACAAGAGATACAGAAAATACAGATCAAAGAGAAGGTGCTTTTATACAAGGTGTCCAAAATATCATGAGCTACATAAATATTAATGCACCAATGATATATATATTTATTCCTAATAGAAACAATCAGAATGAACCATATTATCAACAATTATCAAGAGAATGTTTTACAAATGAAAAAAGAAAATATGATAGAATTGATTTGATGGTAAAAAAATGTATTTTATCTGCTCAAAAAAAGGTCGAGAATTTTACCCAGAGCAAGATTTCGAACAAAGTAGTATTAAATGGCTATTCTACATCAGGGGTATTTGCACAAAGATTTGCACTATTACATCCTGAAATAATAAGTAAAACAATAATAGGAGGAGCAATAGGAAGTATTCCTATGCCAACAGAAGATTTAGAATATCCTTTAGGAATAAAAGATTTTGAAAAACTTTTTGAAAAAAAATTTGATATAGAAGAATATAAAAAAATTGATTTTGCATATATAGTCGGAGAAGAGGAACCTAAAGAAACAGCAATAAGAGAGGATGAAAATAAAAATAAAATAATTGTTCCTATGCATGATATGTCATATATGCAACGTTCAGTACCTACAGAAATTGGAAAAAAATATAGAGATATGTATGGAGAAGATATCATGGAAGGAGGTGGGGAAAACTACCCAGC
>CAMCQH010000056.1 GCA_945877035.1 uncultured Clostridium sp.
TAATTTTCCTCCTTTTTATTTAATACCCATTTATTGTTTGGATTTTCTTCTAATAACATTAATGCTTGGAATTCATCAGATAGTAATTCTTGTATTTGATTATCTGCTAATTTAACTGTGCCATTTGCCACTAATGTTGCAATTCCGTGACAGAAAATCCACATTCTTGTATGAAAATCTTTTATATCATCATATTTTAAATTTGTACTTATCCTTACTAATTTTTCAATTTCTTTGTAATCTTTTCCTGCTTTTGAAACAAAAGCATCTGGTGTTAAGCCTGTATCACTCATAAATAATGTTTGAAATAATTTTTTCTCTTTTTTAGCAAATTTTATATAGTTTATTCCGACTTGTTTATATTGTGGTATTCCTTCTATCATATTGTCTAATAAAAATTTGTAAAAATATTGTTCTATTTTCATATACAGTTCTTTTTGCATTTGTTCTACATTTTCAAATTGATAATATATTGGTCTAATTGAGCATTTTAATTTGTTTGCTAATTCTCTATTGCTTAATTTTTCCATTCCATGTTTCCTTACAATTTCAAATGCTGCATCTAATATCATATCTTTTGAAATTTTGATTTTTGTAGGCATTTTTATCCCTCCTTTTTTGTATCTTATAATATTGTATCACTCAATACATTATTTGTATATAGTTTTTTATAAAAAATTTTAAAAACACTTATTATTTTTTTAAATAAGTGCTTTTTATAAATTTTTTATTAGATTTTATTTCATATTTCACTTTTTTAATATCTATTCTATTAAAAAATTTCACGTTTTTGATACCTAATATTTTAAAAATTTTCACGTTTTTGACATCTAATGCATCTTTTTAGCATGTAAAACAACTCTATATTTATTATTATTTGCACAAGTAGATAAAGTTAAAATATCATCTTCATCTCTCACATTAACATTAAAGTCCTTCTTACTTCTTTTTTTAAGAGTTTGTGCAAACGTATTAAATTCTTCTTCTGTATTAAAGTTTGTTTGTATATAATAATCTTCTTTTTCTATCTGATAAACCGAAAAAACTTCATATTTTTGAGTTTGTCCTTCAATTACTAAAGTTATATATCTATTATCTTCATTATTATACCAGTCTTCATTTATAATTTTTTTCAAACTACCAAACATTGAATCATCTCTCATGTTATGACCATATATAACTAAATTTTTATCTGTTCCATCTAGTTTATTTTTATAATCTGCAAATATCCAACCTGCTGAATTATATTCTTTATTAAAATTATGTGCTAGATAATAATCATTATTTGTTGTCTTTACAACTGGATATTCTATATTTGTTCCATTTACTTTTAACCACGCTACTGTATCTGAATTTTTTTCTTTTAATTTTTCAAAGTCTATTACATACTTTTCTTCATTGTCTTCTTTGGCTTCATCTACTGAGACAAATTGAGATATTTCTTCTGCTATTTTTTTATTATTTTGATTATTAACATACCATATAACTATTTTTGTTCCAGAATAAAGTAATAGTATAATAAAAAAACAGATTAAAATAATATTTAGTTTGTTTGTTTTCTTTTTATAATGTTTAGCTCTTGCCATATACCTTCTCCTTGTAAAAATAAGACTAGCAATAATGAATAAAGCTAGTCTTATGTATAATCAATTTTATTTGCTTTTTTTAGTTCTTTTTTTATTTATTATAACTGTTCCTACAAGTCCTGTCAATGCTATAATAAATATAATTGCAAATAATATTATATTGTCTCCTGTTTTTGGATTACTTGATATTGTATTTGTTGTATTTGTCTCATTTGTAGTATTTTCTTCTGCTGTTACATTTATGTCTGTTATTGTATTATCTGTTATTGTATTTGTGTCTGGTTTTGTTTCTGTATCTGGCTTTTCATCTTCTTTTTTTGTCTCTTCTGTAACTTTCTTTGTAATATATTCTCCACCATCATAATTTGCAGCTTTTACGATATATTTTTTTCCTGCTGTAACATCAATAGTATCTGAATATTTATCGTTAGAATCAACTGAAGTAGTCTTCATTGTAACTAATGTTGTTCCATCTTCTTCATATACCATAATTGCAACAGCTAATACGCCATTATCTACTGTTCCATCTACTGAAATTTTATTATTAGTTATTGATGCATTAATTGTTTTTACATCTAAAGTTGCAGCATTAACATCAACACTAACAATGGGAATAATAAATAATGAAAGTATAATTATTAATAAATATTTACTAAATTTCTTCATTCTTTATTCCTCCTATTCGTTTACCCATTTAACTCCGGCACCAGAACCAAATGTAGCACCGCCAAATGTATTTGAATTACTTAAAGCATTTTTAGAAACTGCTGTTACATAAACTTCTACAGGTTCATCTTTTCTATCGCCTGACCAAAGAAGATAATCTGAACCTATAATATTACCATGGCTATTAGCTATATCTCCAACACCTTTGGCAATTGTAGTTTTTGTAGAGCCATCTTTAAACACTATATTAACAATTAAATCATAATCATTATATGTTTTAGTATTTTCATGATAGAATACAGCAACTATTCTGTCTTTATCAGTATCAACATTCATGTTTTCTCCAACATTAGCTGATGCACCATGATAGAATATTGTGTTTCCAGCATTAAGGCTTCCAACAAATACACCAATTCTATCTACTGTTATATAACCTTTGGTACCATCTTCTAATTCAATTTCTAAAGGTATTTCATTATAGTAGTTAGATAATACTTTTACTGTCTTATCAGTATTATTAATACTTACTGCACTTGAAGGTACACCGCTATTAGTTACAAGACTAATCTTTTTAACATTGCTTGCGACAATTGAATCAAAACTTATTGTATCTTCTCCATAATATGCAGTTACCTTACCTGGTTTAGCTTTTGTTGTTTCACTTAAATCTACACCATTCCACCCAGTAAAATCATAATTATCTGGCATTACTGATGTAGATACTTCTACACCTTTAAAGCTTGATTTAACAAGTTTTATACCTGTAAGATAAACACCATAATATATTCTTCCTTCAACTTTGTCTTTATCTTGAATATCTCCTTCATGAGATAGCACTCTTAAATTAACATAATTATCACTAACTTTTTCAAAATTAGTTTCTAATATTTTTCTTCCTTGATCATCTAACAATGAATAAGAATATTCATTATCATTATAATTGTAAGTTTCTGTTCCATTTTCTCCAATTACGACTATTTTTTTGATATAGAATTCTGTAATTTCATCCATATTGAAATCAGCTGGAACTGTTATATTTCCATTTTCCCAATTAGTAAAATCTACTCCATTAAGTCTAAAGTCAAATTTCAAAGTTTTTTGTTCTGGTCCTGGTTTCCCTGGTCCCTCTGGTCCTGATTGATTAGAACTAACTAAATCAACATGTTCTAAAACATAATTTCCATCATTATCCAATGCAATTCCATCTTCTGAAAAAATATCAGTTAAATTTTGTGTACTTCCATCTTTTCTTAATTCTGAAAAATTTGCTAAAGTATATCCTTCAGCTACATTTGTAATTCTAACAGCTTTTGCCATTAAACCATTTACATTAGAAGATACTGTTATCCACTCATCAGTAGAATTTTTATACTGAACAATTCCATTGCTTGAATTATAAGTGTCTTCAAAAATTACATCTAAATTTGTAGAATTCAATGCTGCAAATGCTTTAAATGGTATAAATGCAATTACCATACTTAAAATAATAAGTAATGCAATTATTTGTTTTGTTTTTTTCATTTTTAATTCCTCCATTTGTATAAAATTTTTTTCAAACATATTTTATCATATAAAAGCATATATTTAATATTTTTCCCTTTTTGTCATTGACATTTTTGGTAATTGCATTTTTATCTTTTTTGTAGTATATTATAATTGTTAAAAAAATCTGTCAAATGAGGTGTTATATGAATTTTAATGAAGTTTTAAATAATTATATAGACGATTTTGACTGTTCTTCAAAAGAACTTGTTAAAGCATCTGGAATGTCTGCTGCTGTAATTAGTCGTTATCGTAATGGTGAAAGAGTTCCTAATTTGAATAGTAATCAATTAGAACAATTGTCAGAAGGTTTATATAAAATAGCGTTAAATAAAGGAATAGATATTTCTAAAGAAGATATATTAGCTAATTTATCTAAAACATTAAAAGAAAAGAATATTGATTTCGATCAATTACGTGAAAATCTAAATAGTCTTATAGCTCTGCTTAATATTAATGTATCTGAACTTTCAAGAGCAATTGGATTTGATTCATCTATGGTATCAAGAATCCGTACAGGTAAAAGAAATCCATCTAACCCTGAATACTTTATTGATTCTGTATGTCAATTCATTGTTCATAAATATAAATCAGATGAAAACAAAAAATCTATTTCTGTTTTAATTGGTTGTAATTTTGAGGATATATTAGAACAACATGTATATTTAGATAAACTTAAAACGTGGTTTTCGTCAAATGCTACTCTTAATCATAATGGAATTGATAATTTTTTAAATAATTTAGATACATTTGATTTAGACCAATACATCAAAGCAATTCATTTTGATGAAATGAAAGTGCCTTTTGTTCCATTTTATAAATCTGGCTCTAAAACTTATTATGGGATAGAAGAAATGAAACAAGGAGAATTAGACTTTTTTAAAGCTACTGTACTTTCAAAATCTAATGA
>CAMCQH010000057.1 GCA_945877035.1 uncultured Clostridium sp.
TTGGAACATTTGGCACAACCATTGGAGGAATTATTGGAATTAAATTTAAAAATACCTCCAAAAAATTCTTAAGCTTTATTCTATCGTTTGCATCAGGACTTATGATTTCCATTGTTTGTTTTGACTTCATTCCAGAGGCTTTTGGACTTTCAAACTTGCCAACTTCATTTTTAGGAATCATATTAGGAATTATCGCCATGATAGTATGCGATTTACTGGTCGATAAAAAGTTTAGCCAGAAAATGAAAATCAATCAAAATTTGAAAAATTTATAATAAATAAAGAAACATAGCATTATCATTATAGATTTTGCTATGTTTCTTTATTTTGCTTATATATCATTGGATTATAAGGTTTTAAAATTTGCTAATTCATTAGATACAATCGACAAAATATGATTTACATCACCACAATTAGTAGTAAAACCTGCTGAATAATGCTGATGTCCTCCTCCTGTAAGAAATATATTTTTACTTTTCATATAGATACAAAAAGCATCAGTCTCTAAACTGGCAATTTTAGTACGAATAGAACCCTTAAAGCTACCATTAATATTTTGCATTAGGAAAATAAGAGTTTCACAAGAAGGAAGTCCCTCGATAATAATTTTGTGGTCGATTTCATCCAACCCCCTCTCGCAAGGCTGTAAATCCTCTTGCAAAATATAACTGCAGCCTATTGTACCGATAAAAGAAAATCTTTGATTGGCTATGCTAATAAGTTCTTGTGTTCGTTGATCTACATTTTTCAAATTTAGAGATATATATTCCACATCAACATATTGGCGACAAATATTGATAACATCTTTGCCTTCATCGTTAACATTCTCTAAAAATCTCGTGTCAGATAATAATCCTCTAACAATACATGTGATAAAAGCATCCCTATAGGGGGTATCTTTTAAAAAATTCATAAAATACTTATAGAGGACGCATGTACAAGATGCAGAAGTTCCATCAATAATCGCAAATTTTGATGGTATTTGCTCATCAGAAACTTCATGATGATCAAATAGTATACATTTTTCAGGATCAAAGTTTTCCACATATTCTAATCCCGAAACACGAGAGAAACCATTACAATCAACAATAAATGTTAAATCATAGTTGTTAAGAGAAGATTTCCTTTTTAAAATAGACCCTCCAAGCTCCGAAATCTTTGCTATATGCTTAGGAAAGATAATATCAATGTTCTCTCTTTTTTTACCAATTGCTAATAGAAAATAGAATATTGCCATAGCACTAGATGCTGCATCTATATCAGGCTTTTTGTGCGCTAATATGGCAAATCTCTCTGACCGTTTAATTGTATCTATCAATGACACAACCTCCTTTATTCTTTAATGATATATATTAACTCGAATAAATAAATATATTATTTTTTACTTAAATATTTCTCTACTGTGTTTATTTATATTTATCATTCAAGTTGTGTTTGTTTTCTTTTGTGCATAGAGAATCAAATTATTGAATCTCTTCATAGTGAAATCAAAAAATAATTTCATATTATACTTTATATTATCATAATTATAGCATTTTTTATTAATTATTTCAACTGGTATGTCGTAAAAGTATAAATACTTATATGATTGAAATATGATAATGTCTTAAGTAATGAAATAGGAAAATGTCCCAACTAAAAAATAATTGTTCTCTTAAATGATATAGTAGGCAAAATGAGTGCTAACAAGAGACCTCTTGTTCAGTCACTAAAAAACTTTATACAAAATACTAACGAAAAAAATATATTTTCTAATGCTCTTAGTATGCCAGATGTAGTTGAAGCAAACATTAATGATTATATTCCAGGGAGAACACTTAAAGTTCTTAAAGATTTTATGATAGTAGTTGATAAAGTTTTACCTGGATTTGCTGACGATGGAAATACAGTTTATTCCCCATCATTTGAAATGGGTTGGAAAAAAGTTGTTATTTTTAAAGAATTAGAAACAAATATTAAAGGAATATATATAATAGGTGATGTCACAGGGCATTTTAGTGGTGTATGCATCAGGTGTTTTATTTGCAAGAAAAATTTTAGAGAAAGATATGAATATATTATGAAAAAAATATTGTTTACCGTCTCTAACGAGCAACGGATTAATTTCAGTATATGCACCATACATGCCATTTTGAAAAAAAGTAGGTAGATCCCATTCCATGTTAAGTACGAAAAAAACATTCTGTAAAAGAAGCAGTTGAATTATATAAATAGTAAATAAATTTGTTCTAATAACATATGTGCCATCTCCCCTCTAGTAGGATAGTGGACACGCAATACATCTAGCTTCTCTGTTTTCTGACAGACATTATATCAAGTATTAATTAAAAATTAATTAAGAATTTTAAATTTTAATAAAAAAATGTTTGAATTAAATATCATATATGTTATAAGAAACTATAAGTATCCACAAGGACATATTATATAGCATGGACTTTATCAAATAAAAGAAAACAAGAATAAATTAATTCCTTTTAAATAAATTAACAATTATTTTATTTTAAAGCATAAAACAATTGAAATGAAAAATCATATAAAAAAGATAAACAGATGCTTTAGTATAGCTTTGTTTATCTTTATCTATTTGCTAATAAATTAATCATATCGATAATTAATTTTTTATCATAATTTGATAATCTTTGAAAATTAGTATTTATTAGTTCTGATGCTGTATAAATATTGGTATCTAAATACTTACCTAATAAATTTGAAGGTGCAATTTCACAAAAGTTACATATATCTATTAAAGCAATACAACCAGGTATGCTATTACCCTTTTCAACTTCATATATATAGTTAGCTGATAAATTGGTTTTCTCCGCAAATTGTTCTCTTGATAATTTTTGTGATTTTCTTAAATCTAAAATTTTTTTCCCAATATATTGTGCAATTTCTTTCTTTCTATCATCTATTTCCATCTCATATCCTCCTATATATACACATATATTATCCAATTTTTAATAATTTATCTCAATACATAATATTGTTAAAAAAATAACATTTTTCACAGTATTATGTGAAAAAACTATTTACAAATTTCGACAAGTCTGATATAAATACAATAAATAACTTTAAATAAAATCTGGAGTTATTATAGAAGGAGGAATAATTATGGGCTTTATTAAAGCATTCGCAGGAGCAATTGGAGGAACATTCGCAGATCAATGGAAGGATTTTATAGTTCCTATGTCAGGAGTTCCAGCAACAGTTGGTATTTATCCAGCAGTACCACAAGGTACAAATGCAGGTAGAGGGTCAAACACTAAAGGTTCTAACAACATTATTTCAAATGGAAGTAAAATAGTTGTACCTGAAGGAATGGCACTTATTACAATGCAAGAAGGAGCAATTACAGGATGTATTACAGAGCCAGGAGGATTTGTCTTTTCATCAGATGATCCAAATGCAAAATCAATTTTTTCAGGAGATGGAATTGTATCATCTCTAATTACTCAAAGTTGGGAAAGATTTAAATATGGTGGTCAACCAGGTTCTAAGCAAACAGCATTCTATGTAAATTTAAAAGAAATACCAAATAATAGATTTGGTACACAAGCTGAGATATACTGGGATGATGCATACTTAAATGCACAAGTAGGTGCAGTAACAAGAGGTACATATACACTAAAAATAGTTGACCCAATTTTATTTATTAAGAACTTTGTACCAGCAACTTATTTATCAGACGGAGAAGTATTTGACTTTGCTGATATGGATAATGATGCAGGAGCACAATTATTTAATGAAGTTGTAAGTAGTTTATCTGCTGCATTTTCAAACTACACAAATGATCCTGATAAAGGAAATCGTATAACAAAAATACAAGGAGACCAAATAGGATTTGCAAAAAGTCTATCACAAGCAGTTGAAGAAGGTTACCAATGGAAAACAGATAGAGGTCTTGAAATCGTTAAAGTTGCAATACAAGCTATTGAGTATGATGAAGATACAAGAAAATTACTAAGTGATGTAAAAAAAGCAGATGCTTTATCAGGAGCAAGAGGAAATTCATTTATGCAACAATCAGTAGCTCGTGGATTCCAAGCTGCTGGTGAAAATGGAGGAGCCACAAATATGGCATTTAGGGGTATGGGATTAAATAGCGTTGGTGGAGCAATGGGAGGATTACAACAACCTGTAAAAGAGCCAGAACAAAAACAAGAGGACCCAATAGAAAAATTAAAAAAATATAAAGAAATGTTAGATAGCGGACTTATTACTCAAGAAGATTATGACGAACAAAAGAAAAGACTTTTGGGGGTGTAAAGAGTGGCAGTTAATCAATTATTGAACAATAATGATGAGCCAAAGATTGTTCAAACTGATGTAGGTTTAAAAGATGGACAAAATAAATGTCCTCGGGTGTGGATCAACGGATATATCGGTAAATGCAAAAACAGGTAAATTAAGATGTAATTTTTGTAGGCACGAATTTGAACCAGAAAAAATACAAGGAATGGAAACAGATATTACTAAACTTGAAGGTGAAATAATGGGTTCTGGAACACAAGATATTGTGGAAGATGCTCGGGAATATTATGACTTTCAAATGTAGTAGTTGTGGTGCTGAGGTAGTAATTGATACAGCAGAGAGTACTACAGCAAGATGCCACTGGTGCAGAAATACTTTATCTGTTAATCAACAAATTCCAAATGGTGCTATTCCTGATGTAGTTTT
>CAMCQH010000058.1 GCA_945877035.1 uncultured Clostridium sp.
ATATTTTTCTTTTAAATCATTTTCAATAATTTCAATAGAATTAAAATTATCTATTTTTTCATTTGTTATTATTATGTAAAAATCTTTTGTAGCTGAATTTTTTGAATAATTTAATTTTTGAATAAATTTAATATAATTTTCGGATAATTCTTTTAAATATTTATTTTCTTCTTTTTGGATATTTTTTTGAATATTTAAAATATGTTGACTTAAATCTTCTTTATTACTTTGAATTAAAATTTGGATATCAAAATTACAAGTTTTTAATAAAATTTTATAAGAATTTAAAATTGTTTTTTTCTCTAAATCTGATTTTAAATTATAATTTATTGGAATTATTTTTAATATTTTTATATATTTATTTTTATTTATTTTTATAATTCCATTTTCATTTATTTCTTCTATTGGTAGCCACTGCTGTACTGTTAATTTTTTTATTTTTTTCACCTCCTATTTGTTTTTATATTTTACATTCATTTTGTTGATTTGTCAACAAAAACTTTTTGACAAAATTCGACATTTTTATTATTTTCATTTATTATTTTTTATTAATTTTTAAATTTATTTTTTATATTTTTTTCATATTTATTTAATTTTTATTTAATTTTTTATATTTTTCCACATTTAATATATTTTTATAATATTAATATCCACATATTATAAACTCTTTTTTTCTATTTTTTTCTATTTTTTACTATTTTTTTCTAATTTATTCTTATTTTAGCTTATAATTAATTTTATTTTTTATAATTAAATTATATTATTAAAAAAATTAAATACTTTATTTTTGATTTTAATTGTTTTTTATTTTTATTTATTTAATTATTTTTTATTATTTAAAAAATATTTTTATATTTTTGTATATTTTTTTTTATTTTGAACATAATAAAATTATAAGGTTGATAATAGTTGAGCAAAGAGTATTAATAGATCTTTTCTGGTTTATTAATATTCGAGCAAAGATGTATAATAGTGTATTAAATATATTATTATATGTCGGCGATAAGAGTATATTATGTGTATGTAGGCTATAATTTATAATTTATTTCTATTTGTTTATGGTCAAATTATATGTAATATATTCGAGCTAAGATTATTCTTTTATCTAGTATTTTTAAGTGGTTGTTATTAGTCCCTTGTTTTGGATGAATACAGTTACTTGTGGTGGATTAATAGTCGAGCGACTGATTAATATATGTGGTATCGAGCTTATTTATATAGCAATATATATTAGGTTTTAATATTAGATATATTAGTTTTAGCTAAGATTATTATCGGCTTTATCGATTAATGGCAGGTTGTTTTAAATAACCTGCCATTAAATTTTTGTCAAAAAGGGGCATCCCTATTGACCTAAATATCTAAGTTTTTAACATATTTTGCATTTTGCTCTATGAATTCTCTTCTTGGTTCTACTTCATCACCCATTAGTAATGTAAATGTTTCATCTGCTTGTATTGCATCATCCATTGTTACTTTTACAAGTATTCTTGTTTCTGGGTTCATTGTTGTTTCCCATAATTGCTCTGGGTTCATTTCTCCTAAACCTTTATATCTTTGTAGCCCTAGTTGATCTCTTGTAATTCCTTTTTCTTCTAGGTCTTTATATGCTTTATCTAAATCTTCGTCTGTGTAACAATATATGTCTTCCATTCCTTTTTTAGATAATTTATATAGTGGTGGTTGTGCTAAATACACATTTCCATTTTCTATTAGTGGTCTCATATATCTAAAGAAGAATGTTAATAATAATGTTCTGATATGTGCTCCATCGACATCGGCATCTGCCATTATTATAACTTTTCCATATCTTATTTTTGTTATATCAAAATCTGGTCCAATTCCTGCTCCAACTGCTAAAATTACTGGATTTAATTTGTCATTTCCGTAGATTTTATCTGCTCTTGCTTTTTCTACATTAAGCATTTTTCCCCAAAGTGGTAAAATTGCTTGGAATTTTCTGTCTCTTCCTTGTTTTGCACTTCCTCCTGCTGAGTCTCCTTCGACTATGTACACTTCACATTCTTCTGGAACTTTACTACTACAATCTGCTAATTTTCCAGGTAATGTTGAGGTTTCCATAGAATTCTTCTTTCTTACTAATTCCCTAGCTTTTCTTGCTGCTTCTCTAGCTCTTGATGCACTTACACATTTTTCTAATATTGCTTTTGCAATGTTTGGATTTTCTTCTAAAAATGTTGATAATGCATCATTTACCATACTTTGTACTATACCTGTTACTTCACTATTTCCTAATTTTGTTTTTGTTTGTCCTTCAAATTGTGGTTCTTTTACTTTTACTGAAACTACTGCTGTAATTCCTTCTCTTATATCTTCACCTTGTAAATTTGTATCTTTTTCTTTTAATATATTATGACTTCTTGCATAATCATTAAATACTTTTGTTAATGCTCTTTTAAATCCTTCTAAGTGCGTTCCACCTTCTACAGTATTTATGTTATTTACAAATGTATATATATTTTCATTATATGCCGTTGTATATTGTATTGCTATTTCAACTGGTACTTCTCCAGCTTTTTCAATGTAAATTGGTGTTGGATGTATTTTTTCTTTGTTTTTATTTAGAAATTCTACAAATGATATTAGTCCACCTTCATAACAAAATTCTGCTTTTTTTATATTTTCTTCATCTCTTTTGTCTTCTAATGTTATTTTTAAACCTTTTGTTAAGAAAGCTATTTCCCTAAGTCTTTTTTCCAAAACTTCATATTCATAATCTAAACTCTCAAATATAGTGTCATCTGCTAAAAATCTTACTAATGTTCCTGTTTTCTTAGATTCCCCTATCTTTTCAAGCTTTTTAACAGTTTTACCTTTTTCAAAACTCATTTGGTATAATCCACCATCTCTTTCGATGGTTACTTCTGTCCAAGTTGATAATGCGTTTACAACTGATGCACCAACTCCATGTAATCCTCCAGAAACTTTGTATCCGCTATCTCCACCAAATTTTCCACCAGCATGTAAAACTGTATAAACTGTTTCAGCTGTTGATATTCCTGTTTTTGGATGTATTTCTACTGGTATTCCTCTACCATTATCTTGAACTGCTATTATATTTCCTGGCTCTATTACTACATTTATTTCTGTACAATACCCTGCTAATGCTTCATCAACACCATTGTCTACTATTTCATAAACACAGTGATGTAAACCTCTTACAGATGTACTTCCTATGTACATTCCTGGTCTTTTTCTTACGGCATCTAAACCTTCCAATACTTGTATTTGTTCTGCTCCATACTTATGATTGTATTTTTCCATTTGTCTTCCTCCTTATTTTTTTATAATTATTTTAATAATTATTCTTATTTTATAACTTGTCCGTTAGACACATTATATTCCAAATATTCTAAATTTTCAATATCTAATTTTTCAGTTCCCGTAATTATTACTTGTGTATTTTCAATATTTTCTAAAAAATTTTTTCTTCTGTTTTTATCTAGCTCTGACATAAAATCATCTAATAATAAAATCGGATATTCCCCTATTTCATCATTTATAACTTGAAGTTCTGCTAGTTTTAAAGAAAGCATTGCAGTTCTATTTTGACCTTGAGAACCATAGATATTTATTTCTTTCTTATTTATATATATCACAAAATCATCTCTATGTACACCCTTTGTTGTAAATCCTTTTATAATATCTAATTTTTTTCTTTCTTTTAATAATTTTAAATAATTTTCTTTATTCCTACATTCTGTTATATATTTTATTTCTATTTTTTCTTTATTATCTGTTATTTTTTCATGAATTTTTTCTATTTTTTTAATTATTTTATTTATAAATTCTTCTCTATATTCACATATTTTTATTGCATATTCTGCTAATTTTTCATCCCAAATTTCTAATAATTTTTCATCTTTATTTTCTTCTTTAATTTGTTTTAAATATTTATTTCTTTGATCAATTGTTTTCATATATAAATTTAATACATGCATATAATTAGGTCTTAATTGGCTTATCATTATATCTAAAAATTTTCTTCTATTTTCTGGGCCACCTTTTAAAATATTAATATCATCTGGTGTAAAAATTACTATATTTAAATTTCCTAATAATTCACTTAATTTTTTTATTTTTATTCCATTTAAATAAATATTTTTTTTATTTCCTAATTCTATTTTTATTTTTCCATCTCTATCTGATTTTTCGTATTCTATTTCTATAATTGCATTTTGCTCATTTAATTTTATCATTTCTATATCTTTTTTTGCTCTAAATGATTTTCCTAAACTGCATAAAAATATTGCTTCTATTATATTTGTTTTTCCTTGTGCATTTTCTCCATAAAAAATATTTATATTTTTTTCTAAATTAATTTCTTCTTTTTCATAATTTCTAAAATTTTTTATTTTTATATTTTTTATCCACATTTTTTTCTCCAATTTTTTTATTTTTTTAATAATTAAAAAATTTTTAATAATTATTTTCTTTTATTTTTAATATTTGAAATTGATTTTCCAAATTTTATAAACTATTTTTTCTATTTTATTCTTTTTTTATCTAATTTTTTCTATTTTTTTCTAATTTTTATTATTTTCGTTTTTAATTAATTTTATTTTTTATAATTAAATTATATTTTAAAATTTTTAAATTGTCTTATTTTTGATTTTCGTTTATCGTTTTTTTATTA
>CAMCQH010000059.1 GCA_945877035.1 uncultured Clostridium sp.
ACGTGGCACGTTTTGTTTTTACTTTAGTAAAAATGAAAGTGGCGATAGTTAATTTGAATAAATTTTATCTCTGTGAGAGAAAATTTATTGCCTCGCAGAGCCCCCGAGTTATGATGGCACGTCATAACTCATAGGGGAGAACGCTTTAGTTAAGTACACTAAAATGTTCTCCCCATAAAATAGCTTGTTTAAGCTGATATTTTTTTATTTAACATTTTTTCAATTACCATTGTCATATCTTCCAAACTTACTGGAAAAGAAATTATACCAACACCTCTATAATATATATCTATTTCTTGAACTTTTTTACCATCTATTTTTTCTGCTTGATGAATTAGTATCTTTTCTATCAATTCATTTAAAATCTCTGGTGTTAATTCAGTTATTTCAGTATATTTCTTAACATTAGATATAAATTGTGTTATATCAGTATCTTTCTTTTCAGTATTTTCAATATCTTTTGACAATTGTTCAATCTTAGTTTTTAATTCTTGTTGTTCCTTGTCATAATTAAAAGATAAGTTTCTAAATCTATCATCTGTAATTTTTCCAGATATATTATCTTCGTAAATGTGCATAAATAAGTTATCTATTTCAACTATTCTTTTCTTTGCTTGTTCAAGTTCTTTCTTATTTTTAGAAATTTGCTTTAGTTCATCTTGTGTAGATTTTGCAAGTTGTTCTTGAATAAATAAATCTTCATAGCTTTTTACATACGAAATTACTCTTTGAATATTCTCTAAAACAATAACTTGTAATATCTCATCTGAGATGTAATGAGATGTGCATAAAGAAGTGTCATGCTTATAACTTGAACATCTATAATGGTCTTTATTTTTTAAGTCCTTTACAGGAGACTGGAAATACATTTTTTTACCACAATCATTGCAGAATAGTAATCCTGAAAAAATACTTTTCTTACCTGACCTAGTAGGCTTTTTCCTGTTATTTCTTAATTGCTTTGCAATGTTCCAAGTATATTCATCAATTATTGGCTCATGGGTATTTTTAAATACTTTTCTATCTTCTTTTGGAAGTCTTATTTTAGTTTTATCTTTATAAGAACGAGTAGTACATTTAAAATTTACTGTATCTCCAATATATTCTTGTCTATCTAAAATACCAGCTACAGTAGTTCCATACCATTTATATTGATATTCTTGATTATTTGAGTTTGTAGTAATACTTGCACTATATTCAGATGGAGTTAATATTTTTCTTTCCCTTAAAATTTTGGCAATCTCACAAGTTCCATGTCCTTGAATAAATAGATTAAATATTTCTTTTACTACTTCTGCTGAGGGTTCATCTATTAACCATTTTGTTTTATCATTTTCATCTTTTTTATAACCATAAGGCACATTATTAGCAAGTGAAATTCCAGATTCGCCTTTATTTTTAAGAACTGCTCTAACTTTTTGACTTGTATTTTTGGCATGCATTTCATTAAACCAGTCTTGAATAGGCAAGAAGTCATTTAACCCTTTGCTACTATCAATGTTGTCCATTATGGCAATGTATCTAATACCGAAGTCTTACGAAATCTTCTTCAAGAAGTTGTCCAACAACAAGTCTGTTTCTTCCAAGTCTTGAATGGTCTTTTACTATAATTGTTCCAACTTGTCCGTTGATCTGCAAGTTCCATCATTTCCATAAAAGCAGGTCTTGTAAAAGTAGTTCCAGAATACCCATCATCAACAAAGAACCTAATATTTTGAAATTTGTTATTTTCTGCATATTTACTTAAAATTAATTTTTGATTTTTTATACTATTGCTTTCTCCTGAAAGTTCATCATCTCTTGATAAACGACAGTATAAAGCAGTTATTTTATCGCTTTCTAGCTGTTTCATTATTACTCCTTTCCCAGCTTGAAATACGATATAAAATTATAGCTACTTCATTTCAAGTAGTGTTTATAATATACCATATTTCAAACTTAAAATTCAATACAAAAACTATTACTTTTGGAAGATTTCAAAAAATCTAGTTAATATAGTGTGTTCCGAATCTTTATTAAAATAGGTATTTACCTTATAAACAGTACCTTTAATTTCTTTTTCAAAGTTCAAATTTTGTTCTGGATAAAAACTTTTTAAATATTCTGCACGTTCTTCATCGTTCATTTTAGAGAGTTTATTACAAAATTCAGTCTTTAAATTCTCTAAAAATTTGTATTCTTCATTAGTCAGTTCAATTCTATATATTTTTTCACTATCTTGCATCTCTGTCAGCCCTCCTTTTCTTGTATTCAGGAGAGTTTTTAAGTTTCTGCTTTTCTAGTCTTTCTTGCTCTTTGGCTTGTTCACGAGCTTTTCTTTCAGCTTGTATTTTTTCTTGTTCAATTCGTTGTCTTTCAAATTCATCTTGTTTTTCTTTATCAAATAGCCCTTTAAAGAAATTTGCAACTTTTTGTGGTGCAAGTTTTATAGCATGAAAATAATCTTTTGTTTTTTCTAATAGATCATCATATAGAGATTTCCATTTGTCTACTGTATTTCTTAAATTATTAATTCTACTATTAAGTTCATATATTTCTTTATCTGCAACAATTCCTTTTTTAGCATATTCAGTTAAATTCTCATAATCTTCTTGTTCTAGTTCAATCTTTTTAGAAAACCTCTTTTGCCTTCCTAAATTTGAAATATCTTCAATTTGCTTATCATATTTCATATAAGAATCATAGGATTTTTCCTTCTCTTCAACCTTATTTACTATTTTTTCTAGTCTTTCAGTATCTTTCTTAATTTTAAACTGTAAATCATCTAAATGCTCTTGATTACTGCCTTTTACACCACGAATAAAATCTTTATATCCACTATCAGACATATAATTAAAAAATCTGTCTTGTAATAAACTATATGATTTTATTAGTTTTGCTTTTCCGTTTTTATCATATACAGGCTTTCCTTGATTATCTAATACTTGCTCTGATTTCCATTTGTTGCTATGACTTATTTGATTGATTACTTCTTTTGTAGTTCCAACTAAAGATTTATCTTTACATTTTTTAGTCCATTTTACTTCTTTTCTTACAACAGGGAGTGCCACAACATGCAAATGATAATGATATATAGGTTTTCCATATTCTTCTGTTAATGCTGTATTTAGTTCATCTGCATGCATTACTGCTGATATAATATTATTAGTTCCCATTTCTTGTTCAGCAAAGTGGAAAACTCTTTCGTAAAATTCTTTTGCAAATTCGTAACCACCATGTTTTTCAAAATAGTCAGAGTTAATATCAAATATAAGTTCATCAAAAAGTTTAGCATTTTCTCTTAAACCTCTTAATGATACTTGTCCTTTATCAAGCAACTCTTTTAATTTTTCATTATAGGTAGTTTCACATCTTTTGTAGTGTATATTATTTTGTGTTTGCTCTAAATCAACATTCATATTAGAATATGATTTATTTTTTCGTTCGTTATGTCTTTCAGCTTTAGTAATACTTGTTTTAGTATAAGTTTCTACTCTAGCTACTGAATAATTTGTTTTATTCTTGTCCAATATATTTCCTTTCTGTAGGTAGCAAGTAGCGACCGAAGGGAGCTGTTACATAACTTTCTAGCGAAAGTATGTAACCCACTATGACACTTTCAAAACTTCGTTTTGTAAAGATGTCAGTGGGCTCCTTGCGGAGGGCTCATAAATTATCTAACAATAGATAATTTATGTTTGGCTTCGCCAAAGCAAAAGAATATATTTAATATCATTCATATATTCTTTTGCTCATCTTAACAATTTATTTACATACCAAAAATAAATTGTTAAGCTTTTTTGTTCTGTATAAATAGAAAGAGCAAGAATAATTATACACAACAAAAAGACCATAAGCGATATACCAATACTCTATTTACCTACGTAGAATACAAAATTAATAAGCTCAAACAAAATTTGAGTTTTAACTATGTACTCATTTTTTTAGTGTGTATGTAAATAGAATATTGAATTTTGCACTCATGGCTTTCCTAATTACTTATAAATACTGGACAAGTTTACTATTATTTTTTAATTTTACACTTTTTAATAACCAGCTCGCAATCCCTTATGCGACTCGTTTTCGCCTGGCATCTGAGGAATTGTATAATTCCCAAGAAGACATCAATATTCATTTTTCAGTGTATTTTTACAAATACATTTAATATATACCACGATTTTAGCTTAAAGTCAATGAATTTCGCATTTTTTGTTGTAAAAATACTAATTTTTTGATATAAATAATAAGAGGAGTGATAAAAATGATATATTTGAAAAAATTTGAATTGCTTGATAAAGAAGACTGGAGTGGATATCCTTTTCATATATTTTTAGAAAAAGAGCTCGGGAGTTTGACAGTTTTGAAATAAAAAAATCTTTGAAAGCATTATGAATGCT
>CAMCQH010000060.1 GCA_945877035.1 uncultured Clostridium sp.
CCTTGAGGAACAAAATTTAAGACACTTATATTTTTTACACCTGATATTTCTAAGCATTCAATTATATCAGAAAACTGTCTATAATTTGGTTTCATTGGAATAAAGTGTACATCAACATTTATCCCTGTTTTGCTTGCTCTTATCAGCGAATCCATTAAGCATGTAATCAAACCTTTTCTTCCCATTAATTCATTATCAGTTGATTCTTCAAATGCTTGCCAGTCAAATACTATCTTGTCTAATCCTAATTGTTTTAATTTTTCGAACTCCTGTCTTGTTATCCCTTCAAATGATTTTGGTGTTAAACATCTATCGTAATATGCTTTTACATTTATTTTTAATCTTTCATTCCATGGTTCATGTTTTTCTATTTCCTGTAAATCTTGCTCACATTTATTTTTTATATATTCTATCGTCTCTGTTGGCATTGCAGATGCTCTTTTTATCCCGCTAGTGAATATAACTGTTTTAATTCCATTATCTTTACAAAACTTTACCATTTCAAATAAATCTGGATGCAAAAATGGTTCTCCTCCGGAAATTGATAATTCTTCTATTCCACCTTGTTTTATAAAATACATAACTGTCTTTTTAAACTGTTCCAATGTAATTATTGTTTGTTTGTCTTGTGATGAATTTGAAGAACAGAACTTACATTTATTAGGGCAAGTCTGTATTATCTCGAAACATAAATCTTTTAACATAAATATTCCTTCTTTTCTATTTAGTATTTGCGTATGTTACCATATTCTAGGTTAAACATAAATTTTACTAAAACATCTTTAAATTTTGAATTTTTTTCTTCATTTTTATCTTTCTTATTATTTTTAGTTTTTTCATTTTTCCTTACAAATTCAAGTATTACAGGATTTATTTTAGATATAGTACCGTAACGCATTCAACGTGGCTTGTAAACGGAAACATATCCACAGGCTGGATTTCTTTAATTTCATAAATATCTTCAAATTTAGCCAAGTCCCTTATCAATGTAGCCGGATTACAACTAATATAAACAAATCTATCTGGTTTAATTTTCAAAATATTATCAATAGATTTATTATCAAGACCCTTTCTAGGAGGGTCAACCATAACAACATCTGGAATTATATTTTTATTATTTATCAAATCATCTAAAACAATTTCTGTATCACCCGCTATAAATTCCGCATTATCTATATTATTCAATTTTGCATTTTCATTTGCATCTTCAATAGCTTGTTCTACAATTTCAACACCATATACTTTTTTTGCATATTTTGCCATAAATAAAGAAATTGTACCAATTCCACAATACAAGTCAAATACTATATCATTTTTTGTTATTTTAACAGCTTGCACTCCAATATTATATAATTTTTCTGCTTGAATTGGATTTACTTGATAAAATGAAAGTGGTGATATTTTAAATGTATAATCTCCTAAAATATCTTTTATATATCCATCTCCATAAATATTGATATTCTCTTTTCCTAAAATAACATTTGTATTTTTAGTATTTATATTTTTGACTATTGTTTTTATATTTGGATATTTTTGTATTAATTTTGAAACTAGCTCATTTTCTTTTGGTATTTGATTACCATTTACTACAAGAATACACATTATTTCATTTGTTTTTATTCCAACTTTTATTACAATATGTCTAAATAAACCTTTTCCAGTCTTTTCATTATATATTGAAATATTATTGTCTTTTATAAATTGTAATACAAATTTTGCAATTTCCTCTGATGTAGTATTTTGTATTAAACATTTTTGCATTGGTATTACTTCATGTGTTCTATTTGCAAATACTCCTATTATTGGTTCTCCGTTTTTATCTGTTCCTAATGGATATTGTGCTTTGTTTCTATAATGAAATGGATTTTTTATTCCGTATAGTTTGCTTTACTTCTATTTTATTTTTTAATGTTTTATTTACTAAAGATTGAACTGCATTTTGTTTCATTTTTAGAGTATCTTCATATTTTATGTGTCTCATATTGCATCCGCCACATCTTTTATATGTTTCACAATCTATGTCTTGTCTAGCTTCTGATTTTTCTAATATTTCTAAAACTTTTCCAAAAGCATGTGATGACAATACTTTGACTACCAATATTTTTACTTTTTCTCCTTTTATTGCACCAGGAATAAAAATTGTAAAATTGTCTATTTTTGCAATTCCTTCTCCTTCAAATCCATTATCTATTATATCTACTATATATTCTTTGTTTTTCTGAACTGGTATTTTTTTCATTTTACCTCCACTCAAATATAATTAAATAATTATTTTATCCTCTCTTGTCCTAACCAAAAGGGACATCTCCCATTTAAAAGGAGTGTCCCCTAATCCCTTATAGAAGGGATTTTAAGGAACGTCCCTAAATCCCTCTTTCTTTTTTATTCTTCCCAATTGTGATAAATGTTTGCAACATCATCAAGTTCTTCTAGTCTTTCTATTAATCTTTCCATTTTTTCTACTCCATGTTCATCTAATTGAACTGTTGTAGTTGGAACCATTTGCACTTCTGCTTCTAAGAATTCTAATCCAGCTTCTTCTAATTTTTCACTAACTTGTGTAAAGTCAGATGGTTCTGTCGTTATTTCATATACTTCTTCATCTGCTACGAAGTCTTCTGCTCCTGCATCTAATGCTAGCATCATTATATCATCTTCTGACATTTCTGTTGAAGCTTTTTCTATAACTATTACACCTTTTTTATTAAACATATATGATACACATCCAGTTGTTCCTAAGTTTCCTCCTGCTTTGTCAAATACATGTCTTACATCTGCTGCTGTTCTATTTTTATTGTCTGTTGATGCTTCTACTATTACAGCAACTCCGTTTGGTCCATATCCTTCATATGTAATTTCTTCATAATTTTCATTACTTGTTGATGCTTTTTTAATTGCATTATTGATTGTGTCATTTGGCATGTTTGCTGCTTTACATTTTGCCATTACTGCTTTTAATTTTGAGTTTCCTGCTGGGTCTGGTCCACCTTCTTTTACTGCTATTAATAGTTCTCTTCCTAATTTTGTAAATACTTTTCCTCTTGCTGCATCTGCTTTTCCTTTTTTTGCTTGTATATTATGCCATTTACTGTGTCCTGACATGGTTAATTCCTCCTTTTGCCCCCTAATATTTAAACTTATTATAGGGATTTCTTTTTGTTTTTTCTTTTTTTACTAGTATATGATAACACATTTTTTTCTTTTTGTGTAGCCTTTTTAAATATATTTGGTTAATTTTTTATGCCTTACTGAACTGTAACCATTTATTTACTCCAACTAACATTTTCTTTTTTATTCCATTTTTCAACATATTCTTTTATTTCTTTTTCAGATACACTAGTATTATCTATTTCATAAACTTTATTTGTTTCATCATAAACTGCTTCCGTTTTTATTGAATATTTATTTTTATTAAATGTTATTCTTGAATATTCACTAGAGTTAGCTCCACTACTTCCCATAAATGAGCCATCAGTTTTTAAGTTTTCTAAAGAACGAACTCCTATCATATATCCATAAACTTTATCATTTTCATAATGAAGTATTACATAAGCTCCATAATCAGATGTAGTATATATTACTAATTCTTCTGTTCCATCTTTATCCATATCAACAAAAGCATATTTGTCAACTTTTGCTGTTTGATTTTCAACTATTTTAAAATCTTTAAAAAATACTTCTTTGTTATCTTCATTTATAAATTTTTGTTTATTGTTCATAACATTAAGTAATAATTGTTTTGTACTAGTTATATTATTTGATGTATCTCCATTTTTTTCTATCACATTATCATTAATTGTTTCATTTTTTGTATTAACGATTTCATCAATTATATTTCCATAATTCACATTATTCTCTACTTTATTTTCTACGTCCTTTTTTTCTGTATTTTTCCCAATAAGAAATCCTGCTCCGGTTACAACTAAAATAATTGCTAAAACTAATAATATTTTACTTCCATTACTCATTTAAAAATTCCTCCTTTATTTTTTATATATACTAGTATATTATATTAATTTATTTTTTTCAACATTTTTATCATTTAAGTTTCGGTCTTTTTTGAAAAAAATCCGAAACGTTATCCACAAAATTATG
>CAMCQH010000061.1 GCA_945877035.1 uncultured Clostridium sp.
TGGCAGAAAATTGTTTTTCTGTTTCTGGTTCTATTTTATTTATATATTCTAAAGCTATCATTTCTCCAAATCTTTTACTTTTACCCATTATTGGGAATAGGTCTGCATCATCTTTCCAAAGTATTTCCATTTTGTTTTTATCTTCTTTTTCAAATCTTTCGCTCAATTCTTTTATTGATACTATTTCATTTTCTTTCATTATACTGTCTAATGGAAAATATGAGAATCTATTTAATATTAAACTGTCTATTTCATTAAACTCTGATACTTTTAATTCTAAATCTCCTCTCCATTTGACATAATCAATAATATTTGCCATTTTTCACTATATGTTAGTTTTTTACTAACATTCTCCTCCTTTTTATATAAAATTAATAATATCTTCATAAATTTGTTGTTTATTTTTTTCATTTAAAATTTCATGTCTTAAATTTTTATACAATTTTCCTGTTACATTTGAATAGCCTATTTTCTTCAAGAATTCCTGACTTTCATTCCACTTTTCTTCATCTATAATTACAGGATCATTACTTCCTGCAATAAATAATATTGGCAAGTCTTTCTTATTTAGTGTCCATCCATCTTTTTGATAAATTTCTTTCATTAGCCTAAATAAATTCTCAAATCCATTTAATGTGAAAATAAACCCACAAAGCTCATCATTATCATAGCTTTCTACTGTTTCATTATTTGAACAAATCCATGAGTTTTTTGACTTAGCATTTTTTATATTTTTATTATAACTTCCAAATGCTAAATTTTGAATAAAATTACTTCTATATTTATCACCTTTAAATATTTTCATTATTTTTGTTATGAATATTGCTAAACCTGCAAATGGATTTTTACTTGGAGAGCCACAAACAATTAACTTATCAATATCTTTATCGTATTTTTTTATATATTTTCTTACAACCATTGAACCCATACTATGTCCAAATAAAATCATTTCTTTATTTGGATATAATTCTTTTATATATAAAGTTATTTGGTGTAAATCTTCGACTATATATTCAGAACTATTGTCATAAAAAAATCCTAAATCCTCTTTTTCTTTTATACTTTTTCCGTGTCCTCTATGATCATTTATTATAGTAACATATCCTTGATTTGCTAAGTATTCCATAAAATCAAAATATCTTTCTTTATGCTCAGCCATACCATGTGATATTTGAACTATTCCTTTTATATCTACTTCAGGTATAAACATTGTTACACTAATTGGCAATTTATCACTGTTTGAATTTATAATTATATCTTTTTTCCTCATT
This sequence comes from uncultured Clostridium sp., assembly GCA_945877035.1. Lineage (GTDB taxonomy): Bacteria > Bacillota > Clostridia > TANB77 > CAG-508 > CAG-269. The sequence continues at coordinate 1,272 of CAMCQH010000061.1, forward strand.
CTTATCTCCTTACACATTTATTACATATACATACCAATCCTTTTTTAGTTAAGTATATTGCTAAACTTTCTACTGAATTTATCTATATCTTTTGAACTTTGACTCATAATATAATTTGAAAATTTCATTGCAATTCCTCTTTTCCATTTTATTGTTTCATTAAAATTATACCTTCTATAGTTGGATGCAATAACTTCATAAAATCTGTTGCATCTTGATTTGTCCCTACTATACTTCCATAATGAGATGGTACAGCTATTTTAGGTCTTATTTCATTTGCTAGATATGCAGCTTCTTTAAAATCCATTGTATATGTGCCTCCGAACAGGATACTACTGTGGCATAAAACTTCTATATTTTCTAACATATTTATCTCCCATAATTTAGTATCAATGTCATTATAACACAAAAAAGTAAAAAAGTAAAAAAATAAACAGTACCAAGCAAAGTGTTTAAACTTTACTTGATACTATTGTTATTCATATTTTGGACTACCATAGCCCATAACTTGTACATCATCAAATGAATACATTCTTTCTGCACATTTATTACTTGTATTTCCCTCTATTGTATAAATATTTCTATTAGTTATGTCCGTTCTTGTTACAATAGCAACATGATCACTTGTCCCATCTTGATTACCATTTTCATCATACCAATCAAAGAAAATTATATCTCCAATTATAGGGTAATAACTTTCTCCTCTATCATGCCATTCATTCTTATCTTTAAACCAACATGTTCATCAAAGCCATACCATTTCCAGAACTTATCTCCTCCCTCATTTCCTATTTGTGCCTTTGCAACTAATATTATTTCACTATTTGGAATTTGAGAAGTATCATAATCTGCATCTCCATTACTATTAAAAATTGCAGCTATAAATCCCCCAATAAGAGCAATTACTAATATTATAACAACTGCTACCCAACCTCCAGCAACTATTGCTGATATAATGGCTTTTGTTGCAGCAATTATTGCTTTCACTGCTTTTATAGTTGCTTTTACTGCCACTTTAGTAGCTTTTATAGTAGTTTCTACTGCTTTCTTTGATATTTTTATCGCTCGTTGTGTCATTTTAACACTTTCTTTCGCTACTATTTTACTATTTTTAGCTACTTGCTCTGATGTCTTTATTCCTTTTTTAGCAAGTGTAGTAGTATTTTTAGCTGTTTTTATACTTTGTTTTGTTCCACTTTTGATAGTTTTGTTCGTTTTCTCTACTACATTTTTCAAGTCTTTAGCTCTCTTCTGTTTAATTCTGGATTTTAATATTTCTACTTTTTGTTTTCCTTTTATAAAATTTTCTTGTGTTTCTTTTAATGATTTTTTCCCAATTTCATTTGCCTTGATTGCTCCTTTTCTTGAAACATAGCTTATATCGTTTTGAACTTTTTGACTTGCATAATCTTCAGCTGTATTATTATTTTCATTTATAGTAAATTCATTTATTTTTTCTTTTGTCGTTATTAGATTATTCTTAAATTTTTGCACTTGTACTACTTCTTTTTCTAATTTCTTTATTGTACCTTTTGGCTTAACTTTTATTTCTGCCATTTGTACCACCACCTCCAGACTTTTATATTTTCTTTGCTATTATTACCATTCTTCCATTTTTCTGCGAATATTCACAAGTAGATAAAGTAAGTAAGATTATCACTTGTTCTTAAATTGCAATACTCTGCTAAATATGGTGTACCATGACTAGAATAATTTTTATAAATATTTCTACGAAGATAATAATCTCCATTTTGCATAATAGGATAATTTATATTAGTTCCATTTATTTTAATCCACCCTATTACATCTGCATTTATTTTTGATATATTTTCTAAATTATAGGAATTACTTGAATTTGTGCTATTTTCAGTAGATACATTACTTGTTTCATTTTTTAAAATGTTTGTATGGTCATTCTCGTGTGTCGTATTTTCTTCATTTTGCACTATTTCTTGTAAATCTTCATATATATCATTTTCTTTTTTGTTTTCTGCAATTTCTTTTATAAAAAAGTAGCTACTAATAGCGAATAAAACTATTAGTAGCATTAAAATAATTTTATATTTCTTATTCATTAAGTCCCTCTCCTGGTTTTGTGGTCATTAAAGCATAAAGACTTGTATTTTTTGGGAACTTATTAACAAAAGGAACTAAAGATGAACCTACTTTTATAAGTCCCTCTCCAGCTCCTACATTTGTTATATAGCTCATTTGTAAATCAGAAATATTAAGCAATTTTGCAAGTTCTATTCTATCTGTACTTGCTTGGTTTAGCATTATTATAAATTCAGAGTTCGCAAGCATAGTTCTTGCTGTATGACTTTGTAATAAATCCTCTACATTTTGAGTGATACCTGTACAAAATGCTCCATATTTTCTAACTCTTTTCCAAAGTGTAAATAAGAAATTTGCAGAATATTCATATTGAAACAAAAGATATATTTCATCTATGAAAATATAAGTATTTTTTCCTTTTGTTCTATTTGCTGTTATTCTATTTAATATAGAATCTAAAACAACTAACATTCCTATTGGAAGTAGTTGCTTTCCTAAATCTAAAATATCATA
>CAMCQH010000062.1 GCA_945877035.1 uncultured Clostridium sp.
CTATTTAAGTGCATTACAGGCTTTTTACTTCTTTAAAACTGTCAAACTCGAGATATATACCACGATTTTAGCTTAAAGTCAATGAATTTCGCATTTTTTGTTGTAAAAATACTAATTTTTTGATATAAATAATAAGAGGAGTGATAAAAATGATATATTTGAAAAAATTTGAATTGCTTGATAAAGAAGACTGGAGTGGATATCCTTTTCATATATTTTTAGAAAAAGAGCTTTTCAATATAGAATTTGATCCTATCACAATTTTTTATGGTGATAATGGTTCTGGAAAATCAACTTTACTTAATATTATAACTGAGACAATTAATAAAGATAAAAAAGTAATTGAAAGAAGAAAACCATTAGTTAAATCTGATTATTTTGATATGTATACAAATAAATGTAATTATTATTTAGAAAATAATATTCCTATAGGAAGTAAAATTATTTTTAGCGAAGATATATTTGAGAATATTCTATCTAAACGAATAGAAAACCAAAAAAAGAATAATCAAAGAGAAGACTTAGAAAAACAATATATGCAATATAAATATAATCCTATTAACTATTCTTCTTTAGAAGATTTAAGCATTTCAGTTGAAACTAGAAATAAGACTCAAAGTAAATTTATAAAAAGTAGAATAGAAGAAAATGCAAGAGAATTTTCTAATGGACAAACATCATTAGAATTTTTTGACAAAGAATTAAAAGAAGATAGTCTATATTTATTGGATGAACCAGAAAATAGTTTGTCGCCAAAGTTTCAAATTGAATTGATACAATTAATATCTGAATTAAGTAGATTTTTTAAATGCCAATTTATAATAGCAACCCATTCTCCATTTTTGTTATCTATACCAAATGCTAAAATATATGATTTAGATTCAATCCCTGTCATAACAAAGAATTGGTATGAATTAGAAAATATGAGGATATATTATAATTTTTTTAAAGAAAATAAAAGTAAATTTGAAATCTAATATACTAGGAGGTTTATGATGGGAAATAATAAATTAGAAACAATATCAAATCTTTTTGAAGACAGTGAAATAAGAAGTGTTTGGGATAGTGAAAAGGAAGAATATTATTTTAGTGTTGTAGATGTTATTGGAGCATTAACTGACAGCAACATTCCAAGAAACTATTGGAGTGATTTAAAAAGAAAATTAAAGCAAGAAGGAAGTCAACTGCACGAAAATATCGTGCAGTTGAAAATGAAAGCAACAGATGGTAAAATGCGTGAAACAGATACGTTAGATACAAAAGGAATATTAAGACTAATAGAGTCAATACCAAGTCCAAAAGCTGAACCATTTAAACTTTGGCTTGCTAAAATGGGAAATGACAGAATAGATGAAGTATTTGATCCAGAACTTGCTATTAATCGTGCTGTTGATTATTATAGAAGTCGTGGATATGATGATAATTGGATTAAGGCAAGAATGACAGGAGTTGTAGATAGACGTAAATTAACAGATGTATGGAAAGAAAATGGAATAACAAAAAATTTTGAATATGCAGTTCTAACAAATGAAATATATCAAGAATGGTCAGGAATGAAAGCTTCACAATATAAAGAGTATAAAGGACTTAGAAAGGAATCTTTAAGAGATAATATGACAGATATTGAAGTTGCTCTAACAGATTTAGGAGAAATTACAACAAGAGAACTTGTAAAAAAACATAAACCTTATGGATTAGATGAAAATAGAAAAGTTGCTAAAATGGGTGGACATGCAGCAAAAGTTGCAAGAGAAGATATAGAAAAAAGTTTAGGAGAATCTGTTGTAACAAAGAAAAATGCATTGAATTATAAATATATAGAAGATGAAAGATTGATTGAAGATAAAAAATCTAAAAAGAAGAAATAACTTCATGATAAGATTTAAAAAAAATATAGTAAAATTATTTAAAGTATTATATACTAAAAAACGAGGAGGAATTATATATGGAATTTGATGATGATAGACAAACTGGTGCAATTGGAAAAGCAAACGAAAGATGGAACGAATTACATAGCAATTATGAAAGAGATAAAATAAAATATGATGATTGGTTAGAATTATTTAAAAGGGCAATAGATAGTTGCAAGACACCTATTATTGATTTAGGTTGTGGTAGTGGTAATGATACTTTATATTTAGTTGAGAGAGGTAAAAAAGTTATTCCATGTGATTATTCAAGTAATGCTATACAGAATATTCAAAAGAATTTTCCAGAGGTGGAAAGGACGGAATGTTTTGATATGACAAGGGGATTGCCTTTTGAAGATAATTTTACAGATTTAATGATATGTGATTTGAGTTTGCATTATTTTAGAGAAAGAACAACATTTGAAGTTTTAGAAGAAATAAAAAGAGTTTTAAAACCAGATGGCATTTTACTTTTTAGAGTTAATTCTGTAAAAGATGTTAATCATGGTGCAGGAGAAGGAAAGGAAATTGAACCACATTTATACGAAACAAGCGATGGAAGATATAAAAGATTTTTTAATCAAGAAGATATAGAAAGATTTTTTAAAGATTGGGAAGCTCTATTTATTCATGAAGAAATTATGGGTAGATATGAAAAAGAAAAAGTATTGTGGAGATGTGCGATGAAAGTAAGAAAATAAGCATATTTCACACTATTTCTTTGGGATAAATTAAAGTTGTGGCTTTTACTTGATTATTTTAATTACAATATATAATGTATAATTTTGGGGTGAGTAATTAATTTTACTCACCCTTTTACTAACTAACAAAAAATTAGTTCTGAATATATTATTTCTTCAGCAGATTGCTTATAATTATTCATAAGCCCAACCCATTTTAATGGGTCAGTATTTTTCAAGTTTTCATCAATAGGATTTTTTTCTAGCATTTGTTTCATAAGCATGTCAAATCTTTTTTTAGCTTGTTTATCAGTTTCTACAAGATGTTTCCTTAAAGTACAATCCATAAATAAAATAGTATATTCGGCTTTTTTCTGTGATTTTAAATATTCTAATCTTAAGTGTCCATACTTTCCAATTTGATAATCTTTTTCATAATCCTCTTTCTCTAAATATAAGTCAGGAATAAAATAATCTCCTTCCTTGTGATAAGTTATTTCAATCATGATAAAATCCTCCTAAAATTCAATTTCACTACTTTTAGAACTATAATTTTATATCTGCTAAAGCTGTTCATAAATACGAATTTTTATAAAGTGTACTTAACTTAAGTCTACTGGGTTAGGACTTATGGCAAAGCCAAAGTCCTCTGCTTCGAAGAAATTTCAAAGGAGGTGCTTTTGATGGAACAAGAATTAGCTTATTCATTTCACTTAGGTAGTGATAAAAACAAAAGTAAATTAGCAAAGAAAGTTGCAAAAGAAAATTTATCTGGCACTACTTCTATGTCTAATAATGCAATTCAAAATTCAAAAGATTTGTCTGATGTAAATAAACACAACTTAAGGGATTATGATAATCAAAGAGAGTTAATTAGAACGATTTATGGAACAAATGATATTG
>CAMCQH010000063.1 GCA_945877035.1 uncultured Clostridium sp.
ATATGCCTTTTAATTCTTCATCTGTTATAGTTCCTAATGGTGGTTCTAATTGTTTTTCATAAATATCCAATGATATTTTTTCCTTTATGCTTGCTATCTCGGTCTTTTCTTTTGCTTCACTCGCTTTTCCAAAGATTCCTTGATTTGTTAGTGCTTGTATTGATATTGCTGCTAATATCAATAAAATAATAATTGTGATAACCAAGGCTACAAGCGTGATACCTCGATTTTCTTTTTTGAAAAATTTTTTCATAACTTTCTCCTTCTTTCGTTAAAAATTTTATAATGTGAAGTATTTTCACATATTATTGTACATCAATTCTTATTTTACTTTAGTCAAAATAAAATGTCAATAAAAATCTAAAAAAATCTTATTAAAAAATTTTTACAAATCTACTAGACTGTTTATACATTTTGTGATATCATTATTTTATAAATCAAAAGAAAAACTAGGAGGTTATATATGTCAAAAATAGTAAAAACAATATCAATAATTTTAATACTTTTATTAGTTAGTATTAGTTGCGTATCTGCTGTTGACTTAAATTTAACAGAAAATACTGCTAATAGTAGAAACACATCATCAAGTACATCAACAAACACATCTACTACTGCAAATCAAATTACATACGATTCTGATGATTCCGATGATTTTGAAGAAAGCACAAATTATAAAACAAGTTCTACAACAACACCTTCTGCAACAATTAGTGCCGGAATTGAATCAGATTCAGGCTTAAGTTTTTCAGACATTTTAAATATATTTTTAATTGTAATTGGAATACTTATAATTTTACTAGCAATTGCGATTTTAATAAGATTAAAAAAATAATTTTAAAAACTAGAATTTTCTTATTTAAAAGAAATTTTAGTTTTTTATTTTTATATTTTACAGTAATTTTTTGTATGTATATTTTGTCCAAATTTAAAAATAATATTAATAGATTTTAAAAAAATCTACTTTAAATTTTAAAGGAGGACAATTGACATGAACAAGAAATTTTTTGTTTCTTTAGCTATTATTCTATTTACTATTTTTTCTTTTACAGTATGTTTTGCTGCTAGTAATGGAGATGGTTTAGGAACTGCTGCTAATGGTGTTAGAGATTTTGTTGGTGGTGTAGAAAACACTGTTGAAAACGCTGCAATGGGTGTTTCTAATGCTTCCAAGAGTGCAACAGGTGGTGTTGAAAATGGTCTAGATGGAAATAAAACTAGAACTACAAATACTAATGCAAGAACAACAAACACTACTGGAAAATATACTGCTACTAGAACTAATACAGGTAATACTGTAATGGGAATGACTTCTACTGCTTGGACTTGGCTTATAATTGGTATTGCAGCTATAGCTATAATTGCTGTTGTTTGGTATTATTCAATGCAATTTACAAACAATAACAATAATCATCATAACAATAATGACTAGATTAATTGCAGTTTTGGATTTTTCGTGTTATACTATATAAAAAATATAAAGAGGTTATTTATATGGAAACAAAATTAATTGCGAAAAATCCTACTGCTTTTCATAATTATACAATTGAAGATAAATTAGAAGCAGGAATTGTTCTTTCAGGTACTGAAATAAAATCTATAAGAAATGGCAAGGCTAATTTAAAAGATAGTTATGCCATTATTAAAAATGGTGAAGTGTACATAGTTGGCATGCATATAAGTCCATATGAACAAGGTAATATTTTTAACAAAGACCCTTTAAGAGATAGAAAACTTTTATTAACTAAACGTGAAATTAATAAATTAATTGGACTAACTAAACAAAAAGGCTATAGTTTAGTTCCTTTGAATATGTATTTTAAAGGTAGTTTGGTTAAAATAGAGTTAGGTATTGGTAAAGGTAAAAAACTTTATGATAAACGTGAGGATATTGCTAAAAAAGATGCTGAAAGAAGAATAAGACAACAAATGTCCCAAAGGGGACAGGTACCAATGGGACATTAACAAAATGTCCCAAAAAGAACCGTCCCTTTTGGGACAACCGTCCCCAATGGGACATTTTTTATGCTTTATTTGCTGAACCGAAAACATCAACAATTTTATGTTTTACTGTTTCTTTTATTAATTCTCTAGCTTCTCCTAAATATTTTCTAGGATCAAAAACATTTGGATTTTCAGCAAAAGTTTTTCTAATACCAGCTGTCATAGCTAATCTTAAATCTGTATCAACATTTATTTTTGAAACTCCTGAAATACTTGCTTCGTGTAAAATTTCATCTGGAACACCTTTTGCTCCTGGGATATCTCCACCAAATTCATTACACATATTTACTAATTCTGGTATTACTGTTGAAGCTCCATGAAGTACTATTGGTGTATTTGGTATTCTTTCTTTAATTTCTTTTAAAATATCAAATCTCAATTTTGCTTCTCCTTTAAATTTGTAAGCCCCATGACTTGTACCAATTGCAATTGCTAATGAATCACAACCTGTTCTTCTTACAAATTCTTCTGCTTGAGCTGGATCTGTGTACATTGCATCTGAAGCTGATACATTTACATCATCTTCTATTCCTGCAAGTTTTCCAAGTTCTGCTTCTACTGTTACACCATGTTCATGCGCATAATCAACTACTTTTTTTGTTAATGCCACATTTTCTTCAAAATCATATTTTGAACCATCAATCATTACTGATGTAAATCCATTGTCTATACACATTTTTGCTGTTTCAAAATCTGGTCCATGGTCTAAATGTATTGCAATTGGAATATTGGGATGTTCTTCTACTGCTGCTTGTACCATTTTCATTAAATAATTTATTCTTGCATATTTTATTGCACTTGATGATACTTGTAATATTACTGGTGAGTTTGTCTCTGCTGCTGCATCTACTATTCCTTGAATTATTTCCATATTATTTACATTAAATGCTCCTATTGCATAACCTTCCTTCATTGATTTTTCAAACATTTCTTTTGTTGTTACTAATGCCATTATCAATTCCTCCTTTAATTTAAGTTTTAAAAAATTGCATACTTTAATATACAATTTTTTTATTTTTGATAATGTTATTTTATTTCTAAATAAATCATCTGTCAATAGTTTTCCCATTCTTCTTTCAAAATAGAATAAATTGCAAAATTTTCATTGCCAATGCAACAACTTTTTTCTAAAAAGTGTTGTCATAT
>CAMCQH010000064.1 GCA_945877035.1 uncultured Clostridium sp.
ATATCTGGACTTTGTTTTGTTATTTCTGCTTGAATTTTACAAGTTCTATAATCTATATCTGTATTTTCATTGTCAAATCCGATTTCTTTTATTTTTTCTCTTACTAATTCTCCAATTTTAAGTCTTGCTGTTGATGTTATTTGACCTGCAATTGTTACTGTATTTGCTGATACAAATGTTTCAATGGCTACTCTTGAATTTTTGTCCTGTTTTAAACATTCATCTAATATACTGTCTGATATGTAATCACAAAGTTTATCTGGATGCCCTTCTGTTACACTTTCAGAAGTAAAATAATAGTTTTTCATTTTTTATTCCTTCTTTCTATTATATAGATATAGTTTGGAAAAGAATTGTTATTTGGCTAGGCGTACGAATTTGAAATCTATGAGGTGTACTAATGGTACATTGATTAGATTTCAAATGAAGTACAACAACGCCAAATGGCAATTATTTTTCAAATACTTCTTCTTTTATTTCATGTCCTTCCTGTTCCCATAACTTATCTGCTGTAACTTTCCAATCTCTTGATATATTATGACATTTACTACATAAATCATTTACATTCTCTGGATGAGCTAAATCTGTTGAATGAGCACCACATCTACATACCATTTCTGCTAATTTTCCTTCATTATCTAATAATGGACAAGGTCTTAATAAGTTATCACTAAATGGTTGATTTTTTTGATATTCTTTAAAGATTGGTTGTTTTAATGTTTCTAGTAAGCTCATATCTTTAACATTTGCATTTGAATAGTGAATAAATACACATGGCTCTACATCTCCGTTTGCATTTATGTGCATATAGTGTTTTCCTCCTGCAATACATCCACCTACAAATCTACCATCATTCCAGAAATCTACTGTAAATAATGGTTTTGTTTTTCTATATTCTGCTAGTTTATAATACATAGCTTCTCTTTGTTCTGGAGTTGTTAAAAGTTCTGTGTCTGCTCCACAACCTACTGGCATATAATTAAAGAACCATCCATATTTACAGCCTTTTTCTATCATCTTGTCAAAGTATGCTTCACTCATGATATATTCTGCATTTGCTGAAGTAGCACAAGTTGAAAAACCAAATAAAATCTCATTTTCTCTCAATAAGTCCATTGCTTTCATTACTTTTTGGTAAGCTCCTTTTCCTCTTCTTAAATCTGTTGATTCTTCTGTTCCTTCGACACTTATTGAGAATGATAAGTTTCCAACTTCTTTTACTTGTTTTGCAAATTCTTCATCTATTAGAGTTGCATTAGTAAATGCTACAAATATACAATCATTATGTTTTTTGCATAATTTTAAAACTTCATCTTTTTTTACTAATGGCTCTCCACCTGTAAATAGATACCAATAGCATCCTATTTCTTTTCCCTCTGTTACGATTTTATCCATTAGGTCATATCCTAAATTCAAACTTTTTCCATAGTCTGCTGCCCAGCATCCTGTACATTTCATATTACAAGCTGTTGTTGGATCCATAACAATTGCCCATGGAGCTCCACAACCTTCTTTTTCCTTTACTTCATGGTTTCTTGATATTCCTTTAATAGCTGAATTTACAATGAAATTGCATAAGAATTTTTCTATAATATCATCATCAATATCTTCCATTATATTTCTGATGTATTGATTCCAGTTATTATCTCTGTCCTTTGTTACTTTTTCTAAAAACTGATATTTACTTTCCCACATATTGTCTTTGTCAAACTTTTTAACTATCTCAACTAATTTTGGTAAATTCTTATCTGGATCCTCCTTTACTTTTTCTAATCCTTGTTTAATTGCTATTTCAATTGCTTTGTTTTTAATTGCTCCCATTTTTGCTCCTCCTAATTTTTATAAATTTTCTCGGCATCCAAATAATGTCGAATTTTGTATTGTTTTGAATTATATACTAAAAAAATGAATTAACTATGAACATTTTTGTTCATAATTAATTCATTTTTCTTTAATTTATTTTATTTTTTATTTTTTCTCTAATTCTCATTTTCATTTCTGGGAAAGCATGTACTAATCTTCTATGCAATGCAGACTTTTTTCTAATATTGCTTTTACTTTTTCTGTTATTTCTTCAGCAATTTCTCCAGTTATTTCTTCTGTATTGTCTTTTATTTTTTTACTTGTTATATTTACATTGCTAATTATTTTAAATGATATGATATTGTCAACTAGAAAGATTAGCATTAATACGATACATATTATATTTAGTATATTTCCAGGAATTTTCTCTATTATGCTGAAAAAGAATGGATTTGACACATACATAATAAAAAGTCCTAATAGTCCAAATGGAATCATTGTTCTTAAACATATTCTACCATTTATATTGAATTTATATCTACTATAATCCCACCATCTTGCATGAAATATCTTTTCCATGAAATAACTTGTTAAATATTCTAGTATAGAACAAACTACTACTCCCATTATAAATAAAGCTATGGGATCATCAATGTATTTCTGTAACAATATTGTGATTAATATTGCTCCATGACCATATATTGGACAATATGGTCCTATTAAAAATCCTCTATTAACAAATTTTCTTTTTTCTATTAATTTGCCTATTACTTCCATTAGCCATCCTCCAATTGAATAGATAAAGAATAGCAATAGGTATGTTTCAACTGTGTATAGCACAATAACCTCCATATCTAGAATATTTCTTTTACATTTTTCATAAATATAATATCTTCTATAATATCTATAATTGAATATACTATCATCATAACACCAATGGTTACTATGACTGCTCCTGAATTCATTGTTATATATAAACCACATATAAACATTATAATTGCTAAAATCAAGCTATAAATCCATATATTTAATTTTAATGCTTTTAATTTTGCTGATAAACTCATTCTAATAAATGAACTATATATAATCCATATTCCTATGAT
>CAMCQH010000065.1 GCA_945877035.1 uncultured Clostridium sp.
AGAAATGTAAAGTTGAAATTCTCTAACTCAAGTTATTTTGCTTGTGTATTTGTCAAGTGAAAAATGGTCCACTTTCTAATTGAAAAATGGTCCATTTTTTCAATTAGAATTGGGCTCTGCCCAAGCCCGCCCTCTGGAATAAATTATTTATTTCTGGATATTATATAAATACCGACGGAATAATTTTATTTAAAAGAATTGGCTATAACGGAATATGATATCTATTCTCATGCTAATTCTTTTCTTTTTTCCATGAAAGAGTTTCTTCATATCTATGACTTACTTTTCTTGAAAGGTCTAATATATGTGCTTTATACGCCAATCTATCCACCATGGCTCCCGTTAGCATTGCATCTTTAAATATCTCCTCCCATCTGTCAAAAGTTAAATTTGTTGTTATAATTATTGAGCCTTTATCATTTCTATTAGATAGTAAATTAAATAATATTTCACAACCCTCTTTATCAAATGATACATATCCAAGTTCATCTAGTATAACTAAATCGAATTTTTCGAATTTTCTTTTATATGCTGTGAGTTGGCTTCTACTCATTGCTTCTTTTAATTCTATAATTAAATTTGGAACAGATATAAACAAAACACTTTTTCCTTCTATACATGCCTTTATTCCTAAACCTATTGCATAATGTGTTTTTCCTGCACCTGGAGTACCTATTAAAATTATATTTTCTTTTTCATCTATAAATTTTAATGTATCTAATTCTTCAAATTCTTTTATATATTCTTGTTTGTATAAATTTCGGTCGAAATCTTCTAAATATTTTTTTATTGGGAACTTTGCATATCTTATACGCTTTTTTACTCCATTTTCTTTCCTTTGCTCAATTTCTTTTTCTAGTAATTCATCTAAAAATAGTCCAACATCTTTTTTGGTTTGTTTTGCTTCTTTTATTTCTTCTTCGTAATGGTTATATATATATGATAATTTTAAAATTCTACTATTCTCTTTTATTTTCATCCATTTACCACTCCATTCATTATATTATTGTACATACTAGTTTGGCTTCTAGCTAACTCGTTTAGTTTATTTTGTTCAACTGAACTTTCACCAGCTTTTACAACTGTTTCTATTAATATTTGTTCTATCTCTTTATCACTTTTTTCTTTATTTTCTTGAATTATTTGTATAAATTCTTTGGTCTTTTGTGTATAATATTTGTAATAGATGGTTTTAAGTCTTGGATTGCTTTTCAATACGTATGAATTTTTTAAAGCTCCTGGCTTTCTGGATAAAGTTTTTAAGTAATGTCTGATATCAGCACTTATTTTCTTTTCACCATCTATTTTTTGATGCTCACATACGAACTCATAATTTGAATATATTAAAATTTTATTATAATAAATTTTACTTGTAACTTTCATTCCAACTAGATATTCTGGTACAGAGTAAAAGTTGTTTTCTACTTGTATAAAACTATATTTATTCACAACACTTTCTTTTATCTGTGCAAGTTCTAATGGTGGTTTCGTAACTTTTAAATGTAACTTTTCTTCTTCAATATTACTATTTTCATTTAATTTGATTAATACACTTTCCATATATTCTATAGCTGATTCTTCAGATTTAAATTTGTAGTTTTGAGCAAATATTTTATTTCTTAAATACTTAACACTTCCTTCAACATAGCCTTTTTCATTTCCACTAAAAGCATTTGTTACATTTATATTAAAACCATAATATAAACTCATTTTTGTTAAATCTTCATTTAGTTCTTTTTCATTTTTACCTATAAACTTTGTAACAACATTTCTCATGTTATCATAAACTATTTCTTTCCAAACACCTCCAATCATTTTAAAAAATCTTACATGTGAATCTAAAAATACATCTTTTTTACAATTATCATAAAGATAACACCATCTAAAATTACCTGCTGGACTAGATAGTACAGCTAGATAATACTTTTTAAGAATACCATTTATTACCAATTTAACCTCTCCAAAATCATATTCTAATCTATCTCCAAAATTATACTCCTGTCTTATGAAACACTCTTGTCCACTATTTTTTATTTTATTAATTTCAGCAGCCAGTGTAGAATAACTCGCAGTAAAACCTTGATTTCTTAATATTTCGTGTATTTGAAGCTTAGTTAATGCTTGTTTATTTGTTCCTAAAATTCTAACTTTCTCTTGTTCTTCTTCAAGAATTTTTTTTAAAGCACTTAGATATTCAGGTGTTACTTTTCTTCTAACTCTACTTTCAGCATCATATTTTGGTTCAGATGTAATGCTTTGTTGTATCTCAGCAATTTCTTTTGTGTCCTTTGTATTATAGAGCTTTTGTAAATTCTCTTGATATTCATTCCAATATTTGGCAATAGTTTTTCTATTAATTTTTAACATTTTTTGTAACTGTCTATTCGAATATCCTTGTTCTTTGAGTTTTATTATTCCTGATTTATCCATTAAATCTATCATCTCCTCAACCTCCAAAAATATCTTCTCCAATATTTTTAGAGTTATTTAAAAAGTGGACCATTTTTCAATTGGAATCACCCAATTTTTTGGACCACTTTTAGTTTATCAAAAACAACTGATTTTGTAAATTTTCGCAAGAATAGGAGGGAATATTATGACTTTGTTAGAAGCAACAAGAAAAAGAATAGATGAACTATGTAAAGTAAACAATATGAATATAAATCAACTAGCAATTGCGTCTGGAATTAATCCCTCAACTATTAGAAGTATTTTCAAAGTTATTAGAAAAGCTCCATCTTCTGATACTATTCATTATATATGTATTGGTTTTGGAATTTCTATAAAAGATTTTTATGATAGCAAATTATTTGAGGATTTAGATGATAATGATTAAAAGAGAATGGTACATAAATT